>JAZNWX010000035.1:0-12845 GCA_045593575.1 Eubacteriales bacterium
TTCGGCAATCCGGGCAACTACGTTAGCCGCGGATTTGTGAGTTGCAAAAAGAAGAACGTCAGCTTCATCGTAGACGGCAACTTCCCGACGGCACTTCTCGTTTGCGGGCTTGTGCCGAACGCGCTTGACGGCAGAAAGTGGATGTATATTCCCTCCACCGCCGCCGACTGCTGTGAAGACACCGCTGCTGTCGAGGCATTTGACGCAACATTTCCTCCAAAGGAGAAGAAGTGGATGCCAAGCCAAGAGGAATTCTATATCTATAGTCATTCTTCGGTAGTTCGCTGAACGTAAAATTAGCCTCTGAGAAGTCGAGGGATTTCTCAGAGGCTTTTTCTTACCACGAAATGACAATAATTGCAATATAATTTCAAAATCATTATCACAATCGTTATCACCGTTGTTATCATCATTTTATATTAAAAGGCAGCTCAAAATAGCTAAAAACAAAAAAGTATTGCGATTTTGTGCAATATGTGTTAGAATAGAATAAGAGATTCTGAAAACAAGGAGTGAACTTATGTTGCTTGATATTAATTCTTTAGTTGAATTTGCGTCGCAAAGAAACGCTTCGGATATTCATATTATTTGTGATCTGCCCGTAAAGTGCAGAATTGACGGTCAGATAATCAATCTTGTTGACGAGGCTGTCGACAGCGAAGCTGTAGAGTCCTTCGCTAAATATCTTCTTGGAGAAAATTATGAGAAGGTTGAGAGCATTGGAGAGGCCGACATCGGCTTTACCTTCCCTTGCGGAGTGAGAGTCAGGGGCAACGTTTACCGCCAAAGCAGAAAACTCTCGATAGCTCTTCGACTTTTCGGCAATCACATTCCTCAGATAGAGGAGCTCGGCTTACCGGATTGTGTTTCGATGATCCCAAACTTTAAAAACGGTATTGTTCTGGTTACGGGGGAAACGGGTTCGGGAAAAAGTACAACTCTTGCAGCTATACTTGACAGAATAAACCGTTCAAGATATGGACACATCATAACACTGGAAGATCCTGTTGAGTACATTTTTGAGCCTGACAAGTGCATTATCAGCCAACGCGAGATCGGTATTGACACTAAAAATTACGCAAACGGACTTCGCTCAATTTTAAGAGAAGATCCCGACGTAATTATGATCGGCGAGATGCGTGATCTTGAAACCATCGAGGCGGCACTCACGGCGGCAGAAACGGGACATCTTGTTTTTGCTACTCTTCACACAAACTCAGCGGCGGATACTCTTGACAGAATTGTCGGTGTTTTCCCGGAGGGCTCGCAGGCACAAATCAGAATGCAGCTATCAAACACGCTTTGCTGTGTTCTCTCGCAAAAGCTCCTGCCCAGAAAATACGGCTATGGCAGAGTTCTTGCGTGTGAATCAATGATGGTGAACAATGCCATAAGAAATCTTATCAGAGAGGGTAAAACACACCAGATCGATTCGTTTATCGCTCTTTCTTCAAACCAAGGAAGTGTACCATTGGATGCCGCACTTATAAGACTTGTTCAAAGCGGTGACATATCAATGGAGGTTGCAGAAAAATATGCACGTAATCTGGATAATTTCCGCAACCACTTTTCACAGCCGCAACTGCAAGGTGATTTTGGCGGATACAACAATATGAGGTGAAATTTGAATCGACAATTGGTAATGTAATACATATAACAAACCTCCCGAACGGAAAACCGTTCGAAAGGTTGTTTTATTTTTTTACAACAATATCATTATACACATCTTTAAAATGGAGTCTATAGTAAAGCAGAGGCAATAGCTCCTTTAATGTGGCAACAGCATACGTTTTTGAAACCATATATTCAATTTTCTCGATAAAAAGAATAAAATCTATATCAAATCCAAGGTTTATAAGTGAAATAAACGATTCTTCGTCCATTGATCCGTGAAAAGCATAATATCCCTTTCGCACCTTTTCGGTCACGTCACACGCAAACCCCGTGCTGTATACCCCCTGTTTTTGAAGCTTATCAACTATCGACGAATAAATATCTTCACAAAAGGTTGGAATGTCAGAAAACGTCATTTTTCGGTGTGAGTAAAGCTCATCTGCATTGTTTTTCCAAACGTTGGTTGAATGTGCAAAACCAAGCAACTTGAGTAAATCGCCAAAATTCTTCGGCGGTATATAACTGATCATTCCTTTCATAAACTCGGTTTCAAATTCAGGAATGTTTCCCAATTCATCCTCATTTAAAGAGTGATATATCCAGCTCGTTGATTTTCGGCAAATTGCATCTGCATCAATACCCGTAGCCCTCTCAAGCACCCGACATCTGTCAATAAGAGAGTCGCTCTTAATCGATATTTTCAGATCCGCACCGTCTGAGTTTTCGTTTTCAAGAATCCTTTGTGCCTCGTAAAAAAAGCTCTCTGAAACGTACACTCTGATGCTTCCGCGCAAAATGCGTTTTACATTCGGTTCAAACGGAATATCATATCCGTCAATCAGCATATCCCCTCCGCAATTGCATTTTGGAGTATATTTATCAAATGCGGTTCCTTCCCTGTGTAAAAATGTCAGCCTTTTACAGTTCGGACAGTATTCGTGCATTGGCAACGGATTAATATCCACTGTTCCCAAAAGATATGCGATAAAAAGTGAGCATTCCGCACCCTTAAGAACAATATGCTCGCCCCTTTTTTTCGCTTCACTGCTTATTTTTGAAACAAGCTCAAGCGTTTGTAAATAGGTACTGCTCTGCTCCAACACTCGTTTTTCATCGTAAAAGCGACTAAGCAAACTAACATCCGGCTCATCTCCATACATCTCGGTCATTTTTTCGTGTGCTTTCGATAGTATTTTTTCGTTCATTTCAAGATCTCCTTTTCATTTGTTGCGTTAATTATAGCACCCAGCAAAATACAAAAAACACGGTCACAACGTGACCGTGCTTTTTTATTTATACTAAAACTTTCCCGATAAGAATTTTCTGTTTATTTTTCTTATTAGCTCATCTTTTCTGTATTCGTTCAAATGACTGTTTGCCCTGATGCTTCCCTTGATTTCATCCAGGTCGTTATCAAGCAATTTTACATTTGTGTCGAAACAATAAACATTCTTTTTAACTTCTGTTATGGGAAGTCCTATCTTAGCCATTGAATTAAGATTGCTGAGCATTGCATTTTTCTTGAGCTCCACACCGAAATGCTCTTTTATCAGCCCCTGCAAACTCTCACCATCATCAGAGGTTACCGCCAAAGGACGGGCACACAAAAAAAGCATATAAAACATTATCAGTGAAGAAAGTCCCTTGCTCCATTCCTCAATTATTCTCGGCAACGGATAGTTCATCTCCTCCGTGTCATTTTCAATGGCACGGATATATCCCGCCTCATTCTTGAATTTTTCAATCAGGATGCATTTTCTTTCCTCGGAGCAGAATTCATTTATTGAATTGATTATGACGTCCGCGTCTTTTTTGCAAATAAGAGGAGGTATGTAATATCTGTCAATTACGTGCGTTACGTTATCCCCCTTATAGTCACACAGAGTCAACTGACGCCTGTCATTTTTTATTTCAAATCCAAAATCGTACAGCTTGCCCATATCTCTTCCTATTGTAATGGGAGATCTGTTGACGTCGGACGGCAACACGTGATTCTCTTGCATACATTCGAAAATTCTATCCGACAAAACATAATACAAATAGTGATCATTATCACTCAATTCTTTGATTTGACCGATATTTTCAAAAGAAAAATCCTCTAAATCTCTGGGCTCAATCTGACATTTTCCGCTTCGGTGCAAAAGCTCATCAAGAAGGCACACAAGATGGAATGAACCGGTAAGCATTTTGGGATAAGTGCCCTCCACCTTGCTGATTCTCACATCAAGCGAGGGACGTCCCTTCGTGAGAGTTTCAAATGAAAATCGGATGGATTCATCAGAAAGGGTTATGAAGCATTTTGTCATCAGACTGTTTACCGAATTCAAAAACTCAATTACCATTCCGTCCTTTCCCACACCGAATACAAATCCAAGGGATACATCGTACTCGTCGGCACGATCGTAAAGCTCAACGTCAATTATGGATTGATAATCCTCTGCATAAAAATCAAGCGGCTCACCGTCAAAATCAGAATAATCTATCATATCGGGAGTCGGAAAATCCGCTGTAGGATCAAAGAGCATTTTAAGATACCTGCAAACTGATGCACGGTATTTTGGTGAAGGAAGCCGAGAATTATTTATTGCTCTTAATTCAGGCATAATACTGCAGGATTCACAAATCATTCTTTTGAGAAGTCCCTTTGCATCCTTCAGGCTTTTTACCTTAGCTCCGTCGGTTTTGTAATTCTGTTTACTCTCAACTGAATAGCAAATAGCCATATTTCCCCTCCAACAATCATTTTGTTCATTGTATACCATTTTCGCTCTCTTGTCAAGTGTTTTACAGAAAATGAAAATTGTAAAAAGCCGCCTTGTATAATAAAAGCACAATTGAAAGGAGATTAACTATGATATACTGCATTTGTAATGAACAAGACGAGATCATTCTTGAAGTGAAGAATCTGGATAAAGGAATTGAACTTCTTAAAGCTCTTGATGACGGTGAAATTCATCCCTATACCGAAGGTTTCTTCGGATATTACACGGATCATTACTGCTTGGAGGAGAAAAACAGTTCTGCCGTTTACACGGGTGACGCGGAATTCGTTTTCAACGAGGGAGCTGCTATCAAATCGATTCCAAGCTCCGTGCTTTCACATCTTATTTTTACAAGCAACAGAAGCGAAACAGAGCTTTTAGTCACGTCAAACGCAGAGAAGGCCCGCAAATTGTTCGACGAGCTCTCTCCCGACCCCGTTGTTTTTGATAAGGAAACACGCACGATAAAGGTTCCATTCATTTGTTTTGAAACCGAGGACACCCGGGTCGGTGACACGGAAGTAATTTATAAGTGCCAAGCATTTGAATTTGAAAATTGAAATATCCGTTTGATATAATAAGACTATAACCGAAAAACTTTATAACGGAGGATTGATATGAAAGTTAACGAATTAATATCGGCAAGATATGGATGCAAATTTCCCGCAAGCTTGAACCGTGAAGCCATATCCTATCATCTTGAGAAATATCCGCTTTCACGCTGCCACTTTATATCCGACATGATGGATTCAAAAAAAGAGTACACACTAAAGAAGGATGAAATTAGTGCAATATGTGAGTTCAGTGAGGTTTTATATGAACTTTTTGAAAGCTATCTATATGCCGCATACACGAGCTTTTCTCAAAATCACAAAAAGCCAAAAAGTCTTGTAATCATTTTGGATGATTGATATTTTTTACGTGTTGACAATTCTTGACACATGTGATATATTTAAAATAATACAACCGGGAGGTAAATTATGAGTTTATCTGTTAACCAAAAATTAATATTTGATAAGTGTGTTACCGTGCTTGATCTTGCTAACGCACACTTAAGTGACGAATTTTTCTATGATTCTCTTCCCCAATGCGTCATTGATGCGGTTTTTTCCATCGGTGTTAATTATACGGGCACCAGACGAACTGTTATTGATTATTGTAACAATGTGGGGGTAACTCGAATTTCAACTGTTTTTGGCAGTCCCTCTGACAGGCATACGATTGATCAGCTGCTTGAAAACATCCGCCGCTTCGACGTGGAAGGTGACTGCGGCCAGAATAGGCTGTTCCATAATGGACAAATGACCTCTACTCATAGCGGAATGTTAAAATCAATAGCGGTTCGTGATTTTGCAACCGTTCTCAAAAACCACGATATTCAGACAATTGCTGATCTGAGAGCTGCAAACAGCTCTGTTATGGACTCTGTTGAAAGTGATATAAAAATGATCAAGGGGCAAAGCAGCGGAATCTCTTACTCTTATTTTTTGATGCTTGCGGGTGATGAAAATCATATGAAGATTGACAGATGGCTTCTGAGATTTGTCGGTGAAGCATTACATAATTCCAAATACGCAGACGTCAGCACCGCCTACAGTGATCTTCTTGCAGTGTGCGACGAATTAAAGAAAACGTATCCTCACCTCACTCCCCGCCTTTTGGATCACACAATCTGGAGCTATATGAAGGCAGTAGAACAGGAAGAAAAGCAAAGAAAAAGAGCAGCCGGAAAAAGCAGACGTTAATTTTTAAAATGCGAGCCATTGGCTCGCATTTTTTATGTCCCAAAATTGTCACATTACTATTGAAAAAGCACACGAAACGTGATATAATAAACTCAACCAATCCAAAGGAGATTTATTATGTCAGGTACAGAGCCTAAAAGATTAGCATTAATTCGAATCTGGCAGATTCTTTTGCAGCACAGCGATTATGACCATCCTCTCACTCAAAATGACATTCTATACTATCTCGATAAGGAGTATAATATCCAAATTGAGCGAAAGGCAGTGGGTAAAAACATCGCCGATCTTCGCGATGCGGGAATAGATATAGGATCCCGCCGTTCCGGCAGCTACATCGACAGCCGTGAGTTCGAGGACTCGGAGCTTAAGCTCCTGATTGACGGTGTTCTTCAAAGTAAGCATATTACTTCAAAGCACTCAAAGGACCTTATCGAAAGACTTTGCGGACTGTCCAACAAGTATTTTCGCTCCCACGTAAAAAACGTTTATTCTGTCAATGAATGGAGTAAAACCGAAAACCAATCCCTCTTTTATAACATCGAAATAATTGACGAGGCGATTGCAACGGGCAAGCAGGTTCAATACGATTACAACAAATACGGAGTTGACGGAAAGCTCCATAAATCCTCCTTTCAGCGTCTTAGTCCATATCAATTGATCCTGCATAATCAAAGATATTATATTATGGGATACAGTGATTATTGGAGTCACATGACATTTCACCGACTTGACAGGATTTCAAATATGAAGCTCTATGACAAGCCACTCAAGCCCATAACAAGCATCAAGGGATATGAAAACGGTATCGATTTCAAAAAAATCGCAACTACTATGCCCTATATGTACACGGATACTCCCGAACGCATCGAATTTATCGCCGATGAAATGATTGTCGATCAGATTGTGGATTGGTTCGGAAACGATATAAAAATGTCTTATATTTCCGAAAATCCAAGCAAGGTTCGTGTCGAGCTTTTCGCAAGTCCAAATGCTATGGAACATTGGGCATTGCAATATCTTAATCACGTTGAGGTGATCAAACCCATCAGCTTGAGAACAAAAATCAAAGAAAGCTTAGTAAATGCTCTAGGCAAGTATTAAACAGAAAATCGCAGCCATCTGCTTCAGCAGGTGGCTTTTTTCTATAAAATGATCAAGGAGGCACAACAAGTCCTAAAAACCGTACATTATCAATGATATACTATATCCATAAAGAAAATTCGGAGGATTAATATGCAGTTTTATAAGATTAGCGGTGAATTTATTTTAAACGAAAACGATGAAAAGGAAACAAAAATAGAGTTGTCGCAAAAAATAGCTCTCAAAACCACTCAATTCAACGAAAATAATAATAACAGTTATTGCTTTTTGTCCGAAATGAAAGATAATAAAGCTGTTTTGGGAATAATTTGCTCCTCGGAAATGAATTTGTCAGAATTTGTAAAAAAGTTCGGTCAATTCATTGAGGTTGGTGTAAATATGTCACACAGTAATGAAATCACCTTTAGCACTATGCAAAGACTTCTTCGTGCCGCCAAAAAATCCTCCCTGATTGATGATTATGATCAGATTCTTGAAAAATTTGAGCTTAACAGAATTTGCGGGAGCAACAGTTCAAATCTTGTGTTCGGTGAAAATCTTGTAAATGAACCGATTAAAGAGGAAGAGTTGCTTGAAAAAGCTCAAAATCTCTTTTTGTCAGACACCCTCATTCCCGAGCTTGAGCGAATCCGTGCGGGAGGGAAAATGCTTGGAATACACGGTCATCCCGTACATTACATAATCGAATGTGATAACCGTGACACAAGACGGGAAGCATACAAAATTCTTCTTGATGCCCTTTATGCAAACGTTCGTATCGGCAGCTCACGGTATTCATTCCTTGACTTTCGTCCGCGTTCAAGCTATTCAAAGGTATCCTATGAAACCTTGTATAAAATTTCTGACGGTGGTGCCGTTGTTGTAAGATACCTTGCAGATGAGGAATCAGAGGATGATTTCTATACTCAAACAGAAGATGAAACAATTGAAAACATTTGCGAGATGGCAAAAAAGTATCGCAACAGTGTATTAACTATTCTCTGTTTCCCAAGAGATTGTAAAAGTGTAAAAGCGAAATTCTACGAAAATCTTGGAAATATGTCATTTATAGAAATCAAAGAAAACCTCATTGATTTTGAAGGTGCCAAAATAACACTTAATAGATTTGCTAAAGAAAAGGGTATGCGTGCCGACAAATCACTTTTTGCTATGCTTGGGAGCGACGGTCAATATCTTTCGGATGAGCTTAATGCCATTTTTGATGACTGGTACAACAAAAAGCTCAAAAACGTAGTCTATCCTCAATACAAAAACATTGCGATAGTACGCAAAGAAACGATCAACGCCGAGCCCCGTGGCACAGCATACGATGAGTTGATGGAGATGGTTGGACTTGAAGAATCCAAGCAGGTTATCAAAAAGGCACTCAACTATTATAAAATCCAAAAGCTCTATGAGGAAAAAGGCATAAAAACCGATAGTCCCGCATTACATATGATATTTACAGGTAATCCCGGCACCGCAAAAACCACTGTTGCACGTCTTTTTGCACGCATTATGAAGGAAAACGGACTGCTTTCCCGCGGACAGCTTATTGAGGTCGGACGCGGAGATCTCGTTGGTAAATACGTTGGCTGGACTGCCAAGACTGTTCAGCAAAAATTCAGAGAGGCATCGGGGGGTGTTCTCTTTATTGACGAAGCATATTCACTTGTCGATTATCACAACGGCTCATTCGGTGATGAGGCAATCAGCACTATAGTTCAGGAGATGGAAAATCACCGTTCAGACGTAGTAGTAATTTTTGCGGGTTATCCGGATAAAATGGAAGATTTTTTGCAAAAAAATCCCGGACTTCGTTCAAGAATCGCTTTTCACATTCCCTTCTCTGACTATAACAGCAACGAGCTTTGCGAAATTGCAGATCTCATTATTAAAAAGAACGGTATGAGGATCGAACAGGATGCCCTTGATAAGCTCAGAACGGTTTTTGAAAAAGCCAGAGCAAAAGTGGATTTCGGCAACGGAAGATATGTTCGCAACGTTTTCGAGCAGGCAAAAATGAATCAGGCATCACGTATTCTGCAAAAGGATTTTGACAGCTTAACCGACAACGACATTATAACTATCACTTATGACGATATTATCGTTCCCGAGGAAAAAACAGCAGAAAAACGAGCAATCGGATTTTGCTGATTAATCAAACGAAAGAGGATAAGTATGAAAGCAACAGATAAGATTTTCAGTTATTATTTGAGCAACTCAGGCTCACCGCCGAAAAGCAATTCCGCCTTGTAATATGAGTACTTTGGTTATTAAAAGCATAACAATTCAAAAGCTCGGCTCTCTGGATTACTTTCACTGCGACTTAAACGAAGGGATAAACATCATAAACAGCCGCCATTATGACGAAATCAGCTTTGCAATTCGTATTTTTACCAATCATAAAGAAAACATACCTCCCCCGTCTTACGTGGGGGAGGACACAAGAATAGAAGCAACCGTTTTTTTAGACAAAACGGCATATTATGCAATTGTTTTACCGAAATTAAAAACAAAAAAGCTATTTCTGAACGTTTTTGACGTGAACGGACTTAATGTGACAAAGGAGTATTTGTATCTATGCTCACACTGTGCCGAACAGGATCTGTCACTCTTTTTTGAGTACGATAAAAAAAGAAGCATTTTAAAATTCCTGCAGTATGCAAATGAGGATTTATATTATGCCCATCATCAGCTCGCAAAGCAAACCGGAGGACTGTCAAATCTAAAAGCTTTTCGTTCATATCTGAGAAGCTACATTAAGAATTTTGAAGGTGAAACTATTTGCGATGGCAAACAGTATGAAATTGTGTTGAAAAACGGAATATATTCGGTAAGACACAAAAATGATCTCGATGTATCCGTTTGTCTGAGTGAATCAGAGCAAATACTGTTCAATTATCTATGCTTTTTACGTACTATGGAATTCTGGCAAGGATTTGAGGAGATGAGAAATCTAAATGAAATCAAAAAACCCCTTCTTATTAAAAATTATCTATGCCGTCTTGATGAAGCTATTGATACAAGCTATATACTTAAGAGAACTCTTGAACTAAAGTCACAAGTAATAATAATTTAATAATTCTTTTGCTTTTCATCCTAAAATAGCCCCTCGCGAAAGCGAGGGGCTATTTTTTTACTTTATACTGTTATTCTTGCAACTCTTCCCCAAGGCGGATTGACCTTATCGTTGTTCAACAGCCAGAGTACCGGAATACCCATATCCAAAGTTTCTTTGGGGAACGGGGCAAATCCATCCGTCAAAATAATTATACTTGCGGGGGGCTTTGGCATATGCTGTGCCACGTATTCAAAAATAATCTGAAAATCGGTGCCACCACCGCCAACGGGACGAATTACCCTAAACTCTTCTTCATTTGAAAATGCCTTCGGCTCGACAATGGCGGCGTCAAAAAATCCGAGCCAGCCCTTCAGCTTTCCGTCGAATTGATCAATAGCTCCCTTAATCTCTGAATAAGCCGTGGTAATCATCTTATCCGACATAGAGCCGGAGGTATCGATCATAAAAAGAATGTCCTCCACCATATCCACCTTACCGTTGAAATCAGGAAGAAAGAATGGGCTGTCATCAAATCTGTGGTCGGGTGGATAAAATGAGTAATCAACCACTTCCTCCTGGATAAAATCGTTTAGTACGGTTCTCCAGTCGGTCTGCGGTTTTCTGAGCTCCTCTAAAATTCTCTTGGCAAACATTGGAAGAATCCCGCGAGAATTTGAAGGATCTCTTATACTTATTGACGCAGCCGCCTCCTCAAACCTTTTAACCCACACATCGCGAAGTGTATCATCATCCTCATACATATCCCAGCGAGAGTGATCATCCCAGATTGCTTTATCCTTTGCATTTTCTTTGCCCTGCTCCTTATGGGCACGCCCAAGCTCAAATCCATCATTCGATTTTGTTTTGCTTTTGAAATTGGAACTCTTTTTTTGAAGCATATTATAAACCTGCTCCGCAGTAAACTCGTATCCTTCCCTGCCATTTGGAGTCAGGTGCATAGATGCACCGTAATTATTTAGTGTGATACTTGCGATGTTCATATTATTCTCCAAAAGAATGTTGGAATTAACCACTATATCGCAGGCAATATTGAAGGTTTCGTCATCATAATCCTTCCCTCTGATACAATGCTGCAAAACCACGTGCATAATCTCGTGCATCATAACAAAATCCAGCTCTGCATCGGATAAGCTCTCCAAAAAGTCAGCACCAAAGGTGATTCTTACTCCGTCCGTGCAGGCGGTTTCGATTTCCTCATCCACAGAGTATTTCATATGCATCAGAAGCAAGCCGAAAAAGCCGTGATTGCACAGAATACGCATTCGCGAAAGAAGTAACTTTTGTACGTATTTTTTGATTTTTTCTTCAGACAGAGCCATTGATCAACTTCCCCTTTGTTCTGAGCCATCTTGCAAATTCGGGAATCAGCAAGAGCTTCTCCTTGTAATCCTTGTCAATATACATATAGTCCCTCATCAATACCGCAGAAAAATCGGGAGGCATTTTATCTGCGTATGCGATAGAATTGGCTATTCGCGTCATTTCGGTTTTATGCTCTCGGGCATATGCCACCATAGATGAGCTTAAAGCATACATCGCATCGGAATTTTTAGGAAGCGGCGGCGTTTTGCCGTCAAAGATGTCTTTGATGTCGGGAAGCTGATTATAAACCGCTGTCCAGGTTCTGAATTCAAGTGCCACGCCACAACCGACAAGCCCCGCAATAAGCGGATACATCTCTTCAACGTTATCATTTACGTTGTTCAGAAGGTTACTTACCATCTCCCACGATCTCGGTGTCGCAAATGCAAGGTCGTCGGACGAGGAATCAAATCCCATAAGATAGTTTTGTCTGAAGCTCAAAAATCCAATAACCTTATCATTGATTCCGCTTCTTATTGCCCACTCCTTCCAGGATTTGAAATTTCCCTCTACCTCGATATGTAAAACTCTGTTGGCAAGTGCCTTGGGCATTTTGAACGCGACGGATTTGTCCGTTGTCCTGTTTCCCGCCGCAATTACAATGCAGTTGTGGGGCAAGCGATGCTCGCCCACAACTCTGTCAAGTGTAATCTGATATGCCGCTGCCTGCACCGATTGCGGTGCTGCGGATATTTCGTCAAGGAAAAGTATGTTTATAACATCGGGTGAATCATCCATTTGAAAAATCTGCGGTTTTAACCATACTGCCAAGGTTTTATCTGCATTTGAGGTCGGAATACCGCGAAGATCTATCGGATTGAACAACAAAAGTCGAACATCAGTAATCGAAGTTCTTTTGCCCGTATTACGTTCAATTTCGGCAGCTATTTGTCTTATCGCCTGCGATTTTCCGACGCCCGGTTCACCCCAGAGCATTACTGATGGCACCGTTTTTACGGGAAGCTGTTGCCTGATAACCGTACAATATGTATTTGCAAGAACGTCAACGATCTTTCCCACGTTCATCGACGGAATGTTAGTAAGTTTTATTTCACCCATTTTTCTTTACTCCCAGTTTTTTATCTATTGTTTCAAGCTCGTTTTTGATTTCTTCAATCATATCGCAATAATCTTCTTTTAAAGCAAGCTCATTTTTGTTGTCACTTTGTCTTTTGCACAAATCGGTATGAAGCTCTT
>JAZNWX010000036.1:0-2839 GCA_045593575.1 Eubacteriales bacterium
CGTATCAGCTCGTGCAGTTGCTTCTCACGCACTCAACATCTTCGGTGACCATTCCGACGTATATGCTTGCCGTCAGACAGGTTTCGCTATGATGGCTGAAACAAACCAGCAGGAAATTATGGACCTTGGTGCTGTTGCTCACCTTGCAACAATCAAGGGTAGAGTTCCTGTTCTTAACTTCTTCGACGGTTTCCGTACTTCTCACGAAATTCAGAAGATCGAAGCTTGGGACTACAAGGATCTTGAAGAAATGGTTGATAAGGATGCACTTGCAGCTTTCCGTGCACGTTCTCTCAACCCCGAGCATCCCGTTCTTCGTGGCTCTGCTGAAAACGGTGACATTTTCTTCCAGCACAGAGAAGCTTGCAACGCATATTACGATGCATTCCCTGCAGTTGTTGAAGAATATATGGACAAGGTTAACGCAAAGCTTGGCACAAATTACAAGCTCTTCAACTACTACGGTGCCCCCGATGCTGAAAGAATCATCATCGCTATGGGTTCAATCTGTGACGTTGCTGAAGAAGTGATCGATTACCTTCTTTCCAAGGGTGAAAAGGTTGGTCTTGTAAAGGTTCGCCTTTACCGTCCTTTCGTTGCTGAAAAGCTCAGTGAAGCTATTCCCGCAACAGTTAAGAAGATTGCTGTTCTTGACAGAACAAAAGAGCCCGGTTCTCTTGGCGAGCCCCTCTTCCTTGACGTTGTTGCTGCTCTTAACGAGGTTGGCAGAAGCATTAAGGTTGTTGGCGGCCGTTACGGTCTTGGTTCTAAGGATACAACTCCCGCATCAATCTTTGCAGTATTTGCAAATCTTGATCTCGACGCTCCCAAGGGTCACTTCACAATCGGTATCGTGGATGACGTAACAGGTCTTTCACTTCCTGAAACAGTTGTTCCCAACACAGCAGCAGAAGGAACAATCTCCTGCAAGTTCTGGGGTCTTGGCGGTGACGGTACAGTTGGTGCTAACAAGAACTCCATCAAGATCATCGGTGACCATACAGATAAAAACATTCAGGCATACTTCCAGTATGACTCAAAGAAGACAAGTGGTGTAACAATCTCTCACCTTCGTTTCGGTGACAACAAGATTAAATCACCCTACTATATCACAAAGGCAAACTTCGTTGCTTGCCACAACTCCTCTTACATTCTTAAGGGATTTGAAATCGTTGAGGACGTAATCCCGGGCGGTACATTCCTTCTTGACTGTCAGTGGACAGAGGACGAGCTTGATGCTCACCTTCCCGCAAGTGTTAAGTCCTATATCGCTAACAACGATATCAATTTCTATATCATCAATGCTACAGGTATCGCAACACAGAGAATCGGTAACCCCAAGGTTAAGAACACAGTTCTTCAGTCCGCATTCTTCGCACTTGCAAATATTCTTCCCACAGCTGATGCTATCGAATATATGAAGAAGATGGCATACAAGTCCTACATTAAAAAGGGACAGGCTATGGTTGACCTCAACTATGCAGCTATTGATGCAGGTGCTGATGCTTTCGTTAAGGTTAACGTTCCCGCTTCCTGGAAGACAGTTGACACAACAAAGGCAGCTGTTGACGTTGAAGGCAACAGACCTGAGCTTGTTAAGTACGTAAAAGAAGTTGTTACTCCCGTTTCCAAGATGGGCGGTGACAAGCTTCCCGTATCTGCATTCGTTGATTACGTTGACGGTACATTCCCTCAGGGTGCAGCCGCTTACGAAAAGAGAGGCGTTGCAGTTAACGTTCCCGAATGGATCCCCGAAAACTGTATCCAGTGTAACAGCTGTGCATTCGTATGTCCTCATGCAACAATTCGTCCCTTTGCTTTGACAGAGGAAGAAGCTGCTAACGCACCCGAATCCACAAAATACACAGCTAAACCCGTAATTAAGACAAATTATAAATTCACAATGGCAGTATCACCCCTTGACTGTATGGGATGTACTCTTTGTGTTAAGGCTTGTCCTGTTAACAACAAGGCAGCTAAGGACGGCACAGATAAGGTCGCTCTCAGAATGGTATCTCAGGAATCTCAGGCAGACCAGCAGGCTCCTTGGGACTACTGCGTAGCAAACGTAAGCGAAAAGCCCGAGCTTATCAATAACACTGTTAAGGGTTCACAGTTCAAACAGCCCTTGCTTGAATTCTCAGGCTTTTGTGCAGGTTGTGCTGAAACATCTTACGCACGTCTTATCACACAGCTCTTCGGTGAAAGAATGTATATTTCCAACGCAACAGGTTGTTCTTCAATCTGGGGTGGATCTGCTCCCGCAACTCCTTACACAGTAAACAAGGAAAGCGGCAGAGGTCCTGCTTGGGCTAACTCACTCTTCGAGGATAATGCTGAGCACGGTCTTGGTATTGCGTTCGGTCAGAAGGCACTCAGAAACAAGCTCATCGGCTACGTTAAGGATCTCAAGAACGAGTGCGATAACGAAGCAACACTTGCAGCTATTGATGAATACCTCAATACTCTCGACGACGGTAAGGCAAATGAAAAGGCAACAAAGGCACTTGTTGCAGCTCTTGAATCTTGCACGTGCCAGAGCGAGCTTAAGGATAAGATTCTTGCTGAAAAGACATACCTCTCCAAGAAGAGCGTATGGATCTTCGGTGGTGACGGTTGGGCATACGATATCGGCTTCGGCGGTCTTGACCACGTTCTTGCATCCGGCGAGGATGTAAATATCATGGTATTCGATACCGAGGTTTACTCCAACACCGGCGGACAGGCTTCCAAGGCTTCCAACATCGGTCAGGTTGCTCAGTTTGCTGCTGCCGGTAAGGGCATCGGCAAGAAGAATCTGGCTGAGATCGCAATGAGCTACGGCTATGTATATGTGGCT
>JAZNWX010000037.1:0-5453 GCA_045593575.1 Eubacteriales bacterium
GTAGTGGCGCCCGCCGCGTAGGCGAATCGGCGTTTCTTTGTTAGCTTTCTTTGCGCCTATGACGTCAAAGAAAGCGGCTGAAGACCTTTGGTATCAAGACTTGATAGACGCTTTTTCTTTTGAGGAAAAAGGCCCAAAAGAAAAAGCTTTGCAAAAAGAAAATGCCATTCTGTCGCTCAAGCCGCTGGGCTCCCGCTTTTGAAAAAGCGGGGCAAAACAATCGCACAGGCGAGTGCGAACAACACCTCGATAAATCAAAATTTGCTCATTTTTCGCTATTTTGCAAGCAACAAAATGAGAAGCAAGAGTAGTGTGACATCGTTCGGATTTTCTTGGTGAATTACTAACATCAGTCCTAACAAAAGTACATCTTCTACTGAAATATCAGTAAAAATTGATGGCAAAATGGAGCTTTTTTGCTCTGCTTTTTGTCCGTTTTGCTCTGCTCTCGGTGAGGTGTTTTGAAGGCTTTCTTCTGGGCTTTTTGCCTCTCTTTCGGGCGGATTTTCTATGTAATGTCTTTCACTTTCATCAATTACGCGAAAGGTGTTTCCGCTATAGTTTCTTGGAACGGTAATGTTCGGTGAACCGTTTTTACTGTAATACATTTTGCATCCTCCTTTACGCTAAATTCTTGAAAATTGCCCCAAGATGATTCATTTTTATAAAGGTGTCAATAAGCTCTTTACGATGCTCTGAAAGATAGGGACGAATTGCTAAAAGCAGGGCGATTTGTTGCTTGGTAGCTATGGAATCCTCTGCTTTTACAGATGATAATTTCGACAAAATATGCGGCAGCTTTGAGATGATCTCGCCCGCGTCCGAATTTTGAAAAGTGGGGGCTGAGTTCTCTGAATTTTGTGTAAAATTATCGTTTATTGTTTTATCTGCCTCTGAGTTTGCTGAAAATTCTTCGCTTGGTGGGGACTCACCGCTTTGCATTGATGATGTTGCTTTTGCTAGGATCTCACTCATTTTTGAAAGGGAGTCGGGGTTTGAAATAAGAGTGCCGATTAGTGAGGAAACATCGAATGTACTCCCGCTTTTTTCTTGCTTTTCCTCCATTATTTCTTACCTCCGAACTGCGACAAGAGACGGGCGATCTCATCGTCGCTTGCCATTGAAAGAAATGTACGCAGCTTTAAAATATCCGACTTGCTGATTGCAAAATTTTCTGCGTTCACGCCTGCCTCTTTGGCTATATCCCTCAGAACTTGTTCCAACTCCTCGTCATTTAACGTGAGGAGCTTTGAAAGTGATTTTTTGTCAAAATTCATATAAATCCTCCTGAAAATTCACAAAATTAATAAATTGTTTTCTCTAATATAATATATGTTGTAAAATAAAATTGTTGACATGAATACAATATTATGGTAAAATTATATTTAACGAAACATTTTGCTAATGAATTATAAGAAAATGAGGTATTATATGAAACACTTTTTTATAATGAATCCTGCAGCAGGAAAAGGAACCCGCTTTCACGATCTTATTGATGAAATTCATAAGGTTTGTGATCGCCGTAAGGTTTATTACGCCATTCACGTTACAGA
Organism: Eubacteriales bacterium; assembly: GCA_045593575.1. GTDB lineage: Bacteria > Bacillota > Clostridia > Oscillospirales > CAG-272 > RGIG4608. Next base: position 1,554 of record JAZNWX010000037.1, read on the forward strand.
GAGAATAGGTGAATCAACCGAATTCGTTAAAAAGATGTGTGAAAATTCCAAGGAAAAAATGAGATTTTATGCCTGTGGAGGAGACGGTACCATCAAAGAGGTGGCATCGGGACTCGTCGGCTTCGACCACGCAGAGCTTGGAATTATTCCCATGGGGACAGGTAATGACTTTGTTAGAAATTTTGAACATCCGGAACAGCTTTTTAATATTGATGCTCAGCTTGACGGCGAGACAATCAAGATAGATCTTATAAAATACAATAACAAATATGCAGTAAACCTTATCAACACGGGCTTTGACTGTGAAGTTGCAAAGCAGGTTTCTCTTAACAGAAGAAGCTTGTTCGTGCCTTCAAAGCTCGCATATACTGCGGGAATTGTGCAAAAAATCACTCAATTTAACACAGCTATCGTGAACGGAAGAGTTTCCTTTGACGGTGTACCTGCCAAGGGTGATAAATTTCAGGCGTGTGTTTTTGCAAACGGACGTTACTACGGTGCAGGATATAAGGCGGCTCCCGCTGCCAGCTTTTCAGACGGTATTCTTGACTGCTGTGTAATTGATAAGCTTCCTTTGACCACGTTTATTTCAATTTTGGGCAACTATAAGGCAGGAACACACCTGACCTCCTCTAAAATGCCGGATGTCTTTGCTTACAAAAAATGCAAAACTGCCGAGCTTCTTTTCTACCGTCCTACAGATATTTCTGTTGACGGTGAAATTGAGAGAGTAAAGGGTAAGGTTACTTTTTCTATCGTGCACGATGCAGTAACACTCTCAATTCCCAAGGCGTGTCAGCCGATTGAAACGGATCCCGCTGTTTTAAGAGCCGCAAAGAAGCACAGCAAGAGAATTCGCTGATGCGTGATATTCTGATCGTTTCTGATACGCACGGCCGAGGAGCTCGCCTTAATGAGCTGATCGAATTCAGAAAAAGAATCATTAAGGATGGGGAGCCACTCACTTTAATTCACCTTGGCGATGGACTTTCGGATCTGTTTTCTTGCAAATATTATGATAGTATTATCTCGCACGCGGTAAGAGGTAATTGCGATTTTTCGCTGACTGACAGAACCTCTCCCTATGGGGAGGAGATGCCCACCTGCCGCCTGATACACCTTGATAAATACAAGATTTTTATGGCTCACGGGCATACCTTTTCCGTTAAATACGGATATGATGAAATTTGCTGCGAGGCATCAAGGCAGGGTGCTGATATAGTTCTTTTCGGTCACACGCATCTGCCTACTCTTGAATATATTGAAAAAGGGAGTATCCGCGGAGTAGATAGGGATTTGACGCTTTTTAATCCCGGCTCGCTCGGTGATATGTTTGACGGAAGCTTTGGCAATTTGTCAATAGGTGAAAACGGGTTTTTGCTTTCCCACGGAAAGTATCGCAACTTAATTAAAGAATAAAAAACTGCCACACCGTTGGGTGTGGCAGTGGACTGTATGAAATTAAAAATTGTTGATTTCTTCAACGCTTTCTGAAGCATCAAGAGCTGCGCTATAAGCTGCCTTAACTGCGTCTTCAAGAACTGTGCGGAAGTCGGCATTGATGGGATGAACGATGTCACGGTAGGTGCCATCAGGATTTTTACGGCTGGGCATTACGATAAAATATCTGTCCCTTGCGTAAATTACCTTTATGTCATGAACCACCAACTGATGGTCAAACGTTACAGAAGCGATCGCCTTCATCGGACCGTCTTCAAATGTTTTTCTGATTTTGATGTCCGTAATTTTCATATTTGTCTCCTCATTTTAAAAATCCTTACCGATTTTAATGGTATTATCCTTATATTACACTCAATTTATGAAATTTATTCATCACAAAATTGAGATTTTTCAAAACATTTTATGAACAACTAAAGATAATTTGTGAACATTCTGATTATTGCTGAAAGGATTGAATATGGCTACTCCAAACACTCATTTTGGTGCTAAAAATATACATTTTATGCTGAGCAAATGTAAAAGCATATACTTTATCGGCATCGGCGGAATTAATATGTCATCTCTTGCTCACATTTCCCGCTTGCGCGGATACCGTGTTGGTGGCTCTGACAGAGAAAAAACTGCTCTTACCGAACGACTTAAGGCAGAGGGCATAGAGATTTATTACGGACACGCTGCTGAGAATATGGAAAGCTATGACGCAGTGATTTATACTGTTGCCATATCTCCCGACAACCCCGAATATGTAAGAGCGATTGAGAGGGGAATACCCTGCATATCCCGTGCGGACTATCTTGGATATTTGATGCTTGGATACGAAAACAGAATAGGAGTTTCCGGTATGCACGGCAAAAGCACCTGCACATCAATGTGTGCCACCGTATTTATGGAGGCGGAGGGCGATCCCACCGTTCTTTCCGGTGCTGAGCTTGATGCTATGGGCGGAGCTTACAGAATAGGTCACAGCGAAAACTTTGTTTTTGAGGCGTGCGAATATATGGATTCATTTCTGGATTTCAATCCCTCAACCGCAATTATTTTGAATATTGAGCTTGATCACGTTGACTATTTTAAGGATATTGATCAGGTTTGTGAGTCCTACAAAAAATTTGCTGCCATTACCGGTAATTGCGGAAGGATAATTGCAAATGCCGATAATGAGTATATCCCTGTGGCGCTTGAGGGGTACGAGGGACAGATAATCACCTTCGGTGTTCTGAAAAAGAGTGCTGACTATACTGCGATAAATATCAGATATCCCAAGGGCTGTGCTGAATTTGACATAATGTGCAGGGGTGAATTTCTTGCTCACGTAAAACTTTCCGTTACGGGTGAGCATAACGTTTATAATGCTCTTGCGGCATTTATTGCAGGACATATATCGGGGCTTGATCCCGAAAAAATCGTTCGGGGACTTGCGAAATTCCACGGTGCAAAACGCAGAATGGAGTACAAGGGCAAGATTAATGGAGCTAATGTGTTTGATGATTACGGTCATCATCCCACAGAGGTGGCAACTACTCTTGACGGTGTTGCGAAGCGAGATGACGTTGAAAGATTATTCTGCGTTTTTCAGCCTCACACTTACACCAGAACATATACACTGATGGACGATTTTGCCAAGAGCTTTGATTCGGTTTACCAGGTTTTTATTGCGGATATTTATCCCGCAAGGGAAACGGATGACCTTGGTATAAGCGGAAAGACGCTTGCCATTCGAATCGGCGAAAAGGCTGAGTATATCTCGGGCTTTGAGAATCTGGCAAAGGAGATAAATTCCTCGCTTATGGAGGGCGATGCACTTGTTGTAATGGGTGCGGGTGATATTTATAAGCTGTTTGACTATTTGAATTTTGATGAATAGTTTATCTTATCAGCGCAAAACGGTCGCACAAAGCGATTGCTGACACAGTAAAAAATTTTTAAGGATATAAAAATGAACGAAAGACAAAAACACATCAGAAATTTTTCAATAATTGCTCACATTGACCACGGAAAGAGCACTCTTGCCGATAGAATTCTTGAGGCAACGCAGACTCTTACAAAACGTGAGATGGAAGAGCAGGTGCTTGACAATATGGACCTTGAAAAAGAGAGGGGAATTACCATCAAGGCACGTGCGGTAAAGTTAGATTATACTGCACCCGACGGTGAACAGTATGTTCTCAATCTCATTGACACTCCCGGTCACGTTGACTTTAACTATGAGGTATCCCGTTCGCTGAACGCGTGCGAGGGGGCACTCCTTGTTGTTGACGCAACTCAGGGAATTGAGGCACAGACACTTGCCAACGCATATCTGGCAGTTGATGCAGATCTTGAAATCGTACCCGTTATCAATAAAATTGACCTTCCAAGTGCGGATATTCAGCGTTGCAGGGACGAAATTGAGGATATTATCGGTATTGAGGCACAGGAATGTCCTGCCGTTTCGGCAAA
>JAZNWX010000038.1:0-1855 GCA_045593575.1 Eubacteriales bacterium
CATCACCGACCACGGAAACGTGCAGGCATATCAGATGGCTATGCTTGAGGCGGAAAAGCTCGGAATGAAGGTCATCTACGGACTTGAAGCGTACTATGTCAACGATAAAACGAGTGCCATCACAGGTGACTACAGGGGCAGCTTTGACGATGAATTTATCGTTTTCGACATTGAAACAACGGGACTTTCGGTTCTGACCTCGCAGATAATCGAGATCGGTGCCGTGAAGATAAAGGGCGGCAAGGTGCTTGAAAGATTTAACGAATTTGTCAAACCCGACTCCCCCATTCCCGAGGTTATAACAAATCTGACGGGCATTGACGACTCAATGGTCAAGGATGCGGACAAAATTGACGTTGTTCTTCGCAAATTCCTTGATTTTGCAGGAAACAGATTACTCATCGCACACAACGCGAATTTTGATATTTCCTTTATAAGAAAGGCGTCACGCGACCTCGGATACACATTTACAAACTCCTATCTTGATACGGTTACGCTTTCAAGATACTTGAACTCCGACTTGAAAACGCACAAGCTCGACTCCGTGGCAAAATACTATAATCTTGGCGATTTCAATCACCACAGGGCTTGTGACGATGCAGAAATACTTGCACACATCTTCTTCGCTATGACGGATAAGATGCTTCGTTTTGACATCAAGAGCTTTGATGAGCTTCAACGGGATATGAGCGAGAATGCCGATCCGCTGAAGATAAAGCCCTATCATCAGGTGATTTTAGTAAAGAATCCCAAGGGACTTAAAAATCTCTATAAGCTCATCAGCTATTCATACCTTAAATATTATCGCAGAATGCCGAGAATTCCGAGAAGTGAGCTTGAAAAACACCGTGAGGGACTTATAATCGGCTCCGCGTGTGAGGCGGGCGAGCTTTTCCGTGCAATTCTTGAAAAGAAGCCCGATGACGATATAAGAGATATTGTCAACTTCTATGACTACCTTGAAATTCAGCCGATTTCCAATAACAGATTCCTTATTGACGAGGGAATGGTTGCCGACGAGGAGGGACTTCGCGAGTTGAACCGTCAGATAGTTGAGCTTGGCGAAAAGTATAAAAAGCCCGTTGTGGCAACTTGCGACGTGCATTATCTCAATCCCGATGACGAGATCGGCAGAAAGGTGCTTCTTGCGGGTATGAGATTCAAGGATGCCGACAAGGATTGCCCCCTCTACTTCAGAACTACCGATGAGATGCTTGAGGAGTTCTCATATCTTGGAGAAGAGAAGGCAAGAGAGGTTGTCATCACCAATCCGAATCTTATTGCGGATATGATCGAGGACGGAATAAGACCGTTCCCGAAGGGCACGTTCACCCCCAAAATTGAGGGTGCCGAGGAAGATTTGCAGAGAATTTGCTATGAGAATGCCGAAAAGAAGTATGGTAAGCCCCTCCCCGAATACGTTCGTGCCCGACTTGACAAGGAGCTTACATCAATTATCAAAAACGGCTTTGCGGTGCTTTATATCATCGCACAAAAGCTGGTAAAATACAGTGAGGACAACGGTTATCTCGTTGGCTCGCGAGGATCGGTTGGCTCGTCCTTTGTTGCCTCCTGTGCGGGAATTTCAGAGGTTAACCCCTTAAAACCGCACTACTACTGCCCGAAATGTCAGTATAACGAGTTCTTTATGAACGGTGAGGTCGGCTCAGGATTTGACCTGCCCGACAAGATGTGTCCGAAGTGTAATACAAAGATGTGTGCCGACGGACACGATATTCCGTTTGAGACCTTCCTTGGCTTCTACGGTGAGAAGTCACCCGATATTGACCTGAACTTCTCGGGCGAAGTGCAGGGCAAGGTGCATAAATATACAGAGGAGCTGTTCGGTGCCGAG
>JAZNWX010000039.1:0-3953 GCA_045593575.1 Eubacteriales bacterium
TAAAGGAGATATAATAGGACAAACCAAAGCATCCTAATATCAGCACCTCATAAACCCAATAAAATAAGCAAGGAAAGGCAAAAATCGTTTTCTTGCACAAATGAATTCTGTAATGAAAAACATAAACAAACCCGAGGCAAATGACGCAATCCGGAATGGGTGGCGGCTTGTTTGCCGTAACTACGGTACTTATGAAGGTACAACATCCAACGAGGGTGAAATATACGGTTCTAAGCATAATAGCGGTACAATTACTGTAACGGATTAATAAACTATACGATAATTGATACTATTCAAACAAATAAATAAAAATCCAACCGCTTGGCGGGTGGATTTTTATTATAAATTATTATCTCGAAACATCAATATCATAAACACCGATTGTGGAATCATCGCTGAGAATGTCAATGGTAACAATAAATGTATATTCACCTGCGGTCAGATCAACTGTAACCTCGTAGATATTGCCGTCAAGGTCAGGATCGTTGAGCTTAAGGTCGGGATCGGAGAAGTTTCCAACGGAGTATCCGTTGTCAAACAATGTTTCAAGGTCGATGTCTGCAAGATCTTCGTCGGATTTGAATTTTTCAATTATGGAATCCTTGTTAAGATTTGATTTGGGATGAACAAATTCATCAAGTCTTTCTGTTATTTCATCTGCATCGGCAGTTCTTGCAAGGTCAAGAAGCTCGCCGGTGAACTCGGTAATTCGGGGAATATCGCGAGCGAGAGATTTAATGGTAGAACATCCGCAAACAGAGAGTGAAAGTGTGAGAATGAGTGATAAAACAACGAATCTTAATAAATGCTTCTTCATCTTATGTATTTCTCCTTTGTTATTGCATTAATTTATGTAATGGACTCTTCTGGAGTCGAATTGTGTACGTGCTTCGGGGGATTCGGCGGGGTGGCCGATCCAAATGATGTTGAGGGGAATGAGCTTATTATCAAGCTCAAGAATTTTTCTTACGCGTTCCTCAACCCGTTTTTGAGGATGAACACCGCACCACACGGCACCAAGTCCAAGATCGGTTACTCGAAGAAGAATATTTTCGGTTGCTGCAGAGCAATCCTGAATCCAGAATGGGCTTAGCTGTAGCGGGAGGGCACGCGAAACGTTGCCGCAAACTACAATGGCAAGTGGGGCATCCATCTTTGTAAATCGAGATGCATCTTTAAGCTCCGTGAGCTTTTCTTTACCCGTTATAACAAAGAATTCCCAAGGGCAACGGTTGCAGGCACTGGGGCCTGACATTGCTGCAATAAGCAGCTCGTTAATTTCGTTTTCGCTGACGGATTCATCAGTGAATTTTCTTACACTTCTTCGCTTAAGCAAGATTTCTTGTAGTTCCAAAGTAAAATTACCTCCGCAAATAGTATCATTTATCAATATAAATATATCATAATTTATGACTTTTGTCAATCAATTAATTCAAATTTCAAAATCTTTCAAGTTGACAATAGTAAGCATCTGTGCTAAAATAATTATATACTAAAAATTGGAGGTTATTATGAAAACCAAGCTAACAAAAAAGTTTTGGGCAGCTCTGACGATATTCAGTCTTGTCGGACAGATTGCCTGGGTAATTGAAAATATGTTCCTTAACACCTTCATTTACAATATGTTCGGTGCTGACTCAAAGGCAATTGCCGCAATGGTTGCAGCGAGTGCAATTGCGGCTACGTTGACCACGGTATTTATGGGTGCTCTTTCTGACAGGCTCGGCAAGAGAAAAGTATTTATGTGTGGCGGATATATAGTGTGGGGTATTTCCATTCTCGCTTTTGCACTTATCAGAACCGATATTATTGAACCCATAATTCCAGCAACGATGAATGCTGCTTCAGTTGCCATTTCTGCGGTAATTATACTTGACTGCCTTATGACGTTCTTCGGATCAACTGCCAATGATGCCGCTTTCAATGCTTGGCTCACGGACTCCACGGACGAAAGCAACCGCGGCAGTGCAGAGGGAATTAATGCTATGATGCCTCTTGTTGCCATACTTGTGGTATTTGGCGGCAAAATGGTGCTTAATATGTTCTATGATGACGAACACCCCGCTCTTTGGACATTGTTCTTTGCTATTGTCGGTGTTGTTGTGTTCCTCATCGGTATTCTCGGATTGTTCATTATCAAGGATCCGGATATAAAACCGTCCGAAACAGGATTTTGGAAGAATACTGTTTACGGATTTTTGCCATCAACAGTAAAGAGCAATAAGGCATTCTATTTCTACCTTTTGTGCTTTATTATGTTCAACATTTCAATTCAGATTTTTATGCCATATCTTATGATATATTATCAGCATTCGCTTCATATGAATAATTACGTTATGATTATGGCACCTGCGATAATTATTGCCTCTGTAGTTACTGCATTTTGGGGCAAGGTTTATGACAGGAAGGGATTTAGCTTCTCCTGCTCAATAGCATTCATCTGGCTTTGCATTGGATATATTTTGCTCTACTTGTTCAAGGGCACTGCCCTTGTATTCATTGGATCGCTCTTTATGATGTGCGGATACCTTGCGGGAATGGCAGTATTTGGAGCAAAGATAAGAGATCTCACCCCCGCGGGCAAATCAGGAATGTTCCAGGGTGTACGCATTTTCTCACAGGTGCTTATCCCCGGTGTAGTGGGACCTGCAATCGGCTCTTGGATTCTTAAGGATGCCGAAAAAATAATGATTTCAGGTCAGCAAACAGAGATTCCTAACCAGAATATTTTCTTTGGTGCACTTTACATCGCCGCAATTGCTATGATAGTTATGGTGCTTTGCAAAAAGCCCGATGCCAATAAAATGGAGGCGGAAAATGGCTAAAAAACAGGTTATTTTGAATAAAAATCTTGTTACTCCGTTTGAAAACGATACAACTTCAAGCTGGAACGAATATCCCCGTCCTGCATTTAAAAGAGATTCTTATCTTTCTTTGAATGGGGAATGGAATTTGACTGCAATCGAGAAGAACGGTCTTGGAATAAGAAGAAATCTTGGAAAAATCAAAGTGCCCTTTACCCCCGAAACACGTCTTTCGGGTATTAACCGTGAGAAGAAAAAGGGAGAGATATACGTTTACAGAAAAGAAGTGGAGTTTTCTTCCGAATTCATAAAAAATAGAGTTATTCTTCACTTTGGTGCAGTTGATCAGATATGTACTGTTTTGGTTAACAGAGAATTCGTGTGCCGTCACGTTGGAGGATATTTGCCCTTCAGTGCAGATATTACTGACCGTCTTAAAGAGGGCAAAAATATCATCGATGTTGAGGTGGTTGACGAGCTTGATAAGGACCTCGCATACGGAAAACAGAGAATGGACCGTGGCGGAATGTGGTATACTCCAATCTCGGGAATCTGGCAGAGTGTTTGGTGCGAGAGTGTTCCCGATGATTATATCAAGGGAATAAGAATTACCCCTGCACTTGATTCCGTTCATATCGAAGTTGATGCTAACGAGGGTGAAAAAATACTTTCTCTTGGCGAAAAGATGTATAAATTCAGCGGTAACTCAATTGAAATAAAAATTGATGATCCGATAAACTGGACACCTGATAATCCCCATCTTTATTATTTCACTCTTACCTATGGTGAGGATAAAATCGAGTCCTATTTCGCATTAAGAACTGTCAGTATTGAAGAAAGAAACGGGAAATCATTTATTTGTCTTAACGGTGAGCCGATTTTGTGTCACGGTTTGCTTGACCAAGGGTATTACAGCGATGGAATTTATCTTCCCGCAACTCCCAAGGGATATGAAACGGACATTCTCACAATGAAGCGTCTTGGCTTTAATATGCTTCGCAAACATATTAAGATAGAGCCTCAGCTTTTCTATTACTACTGCGATAAGTACGGTATGCTCGTATTTCAGGATATGGTCAATAGCGGCAAATACAGCTTCTTGATTGATACAGCACTCCCGACGATTGGATATAAGAGGGGAATTACGCA
>JAZNWX010000040.1:0-1750 GCA_045593575.1 Eubacteriales bacterium
GATCTGTTAGTATATTTTGAAGAATACCATAATATAAGCGAAGCAATTTTGCGTGAAAAAAGTATAAAAAATCTTGTTAGAAGAAAAAAAGAAATGTTAATAACCTCTGTTAATCCTGATTGGATAGATTTGAGCGAAAAATTATAACAATCACTCATAATTTGTCACGGACACATTTATGTGTCATTCCGGAGCAGCCGCCACGAGATTCTATCGGTCATCCAGCCGGACACGAAGTGTCATTCTGGAGCGAAGCGATAGAATCTCGGCTGGATTCCCTCCAGAATGACAACGCGGCGATTTAGCGATAGAATCTCGGCTGGATTCCCTCCAGAATGACAACGCGGCGATTTAGCGATAGAATCTTGCGACAAAAAATGCAAAATCCTCGCAAAAATGAGTGCTGACACAGTTTAAATTTTTTTACATAAACCGAAAGGAATAATAAACAATGAAATGGACATCACTTAATGATTTGAGAGAAAGCTATCTCGCTTTCTTTGAGAAAAAGGGACATCTGAGACTTAAATCCTTCCCACTTGTTCCCATTAATGACAAATCTTTGCTTCTTATCAACTCAGGTATGGCACCTATGAAGAAATATTTCACGGGCGAGGAAGAGCCCCCGAGAAATCGCGTTTGCACTTGTCAGAAGTGCATCAGAACTCCCGACCTTGAAAGAGTTGGTCACACAGCTCGCCACGGTACGTTCTTTGAGATGCTCGGCAACTTCTCGTTCGGTGACTATTTTAAGGTTGAAGCAATCGAATGGTGCTGGGAATTCCTCACAAAAGAGCTTGAAATTCCAGAAAATCTCCTCTGGCCCTCAATTTATGAGCAGGATGACGAATCCTATGACATCTGCGTAAATTGCATCGGTGTTAATCCCGATCACGTTGTTCGTATGGGCAAGGCAGACAACTTCTGGGAGCACGGCACGGGTCCTTGCGGACCTTGCTCCGAGATCTACTTTGACCGCGGTGAAAAGTATGGCTGCGGTGACCCCAACTGCCGCCCCGGTTGCGAGTGCGACAGATATATGGAGATCTGGAATAACGTATTCTCACAGTTTAATAATATGGGCGACGGTACCTATGAGGAGCTTGCGCAGAAAAATATCGATACGGGTATGGGACTTGAGCGTCTTGCTTGCGTAATGCAGGGCGTTGACAATATGTTCGAGGTAGACTCCATCCGCAGAATTATCGATAAGGTTTGCGAGATCTGCGGTAAGACATACGGTGCGGATGCAAACAACGATATTTCCATCCGTGTTATCACCGACCACACAAGAAGCGCAATGTTTATGATCGCTGACGGCGTTATCCCCTCAAACGAGGGCAGAGGATACGTTCTTCGCAGAATTATCCGTCGCGCTTGCCGTCATGGAAAGCTTCTCGGCATCGATCACGCGTTCCTTGTTGATATGGTTAACGTTGCGATTGCAGAAAGCTGCGAAGCATATCCTGAGCTTAAGGAAAAGGGTGACTATATCAGAAAGGTTCTTTCTATGGAAGAAGAAAGATTTGACGCAACGATCGATGCGGGTCTTTCAATCCTTTCCGATCTTATCCGCGATGCGATTAAGCAAAACAGCGACACTATTTCAGGTGAAGAAGTGTTCAAGCTTTACGATACTTTCGGATTCCCGATTGACTTGACACGCGAAATCGCCGAAGAAAACCATCTTAAGATTGACGAAGAAGCATTCAAGAAGCTCATGCTTGACCAAAGAACAAGAGCAAGAGAG
>JAZNWX010000041.1:0-6947 GCA_045593575.1 Eubacteriales bacterium
TACAATTTTCAAAGGTAATATTTTCAGAATACCACGCAAGGTATTCCCCCTTGACAACGGAGTTGCGAACGACTATGTTTTTTGCGTGCCAGAACGCATCCTTAGTATCAAAATTACAATTTTCAAATGTGGAATTTTCTATGTACTGGAAAGAATACTTCCCCTTGAGTGAAGAATCTCTCATATTGAGATTTCTTGCCTGCAACATAAAATATTCGCCCTGAAAATGCGTATTCACAATATCAATGCTCTTTGAAAACCAGCCGAATTCAACACTTATAACGTCGGAGTCTTCAATCCTTATATCACAGCACTCACGAAGTGCCTTGATTCCGTGGAGCTTTGAGCTTTTTATATCAATCTTCTCAGTGTACCAGAGTGCTGCACGGCAAAGCTCCGTCATTTCACAATTTTCAAGCAAAACCGATGTATCGTGCCAAAGCGGATAACGAAGATTAAAAAACACATTTCTGCAAACAATATCTTTGCCCTCTTTAAGTGCACTTTCGCCATCCTCAACTCCGTCAAACGAGCAATCAATAATCTCTGCTCCGTCAACACTGTAGAGTGCTCTTTCCTCTCCAAATCTTTCATTTCTGTATATTTTCATAGTGTACCTCAATCAAATCAAACATATTAGCATAATAATAACACATTTTTTCTTCTTTTTCAATACTTATTTTATTGACATTTTAAAGGATTTATAGTATTATTATTGTGAAGTAATATGCTCACTGAAGGTTGGTGAAATAATGAAAATAAATAAGAATTTAAAGGGATGGCTGTATCTTGCACCTGCATTTGTTTTCGTTGCGGTGTTTATGATATATCCATTGATTGATGTTTTTATATATTCCTTTGAAGAAGGGTACGTCTTCGTTTCGGGTGAATCTCACGGTGTGGGACTGTATAACTATGAATACGTTCTGCACGACCCTTATTTTTTGCAGGCAATCAAAAACACCTTTATTCTTGTGGCTATTACGGTTCCTGCTTCAACCGTACTCGCACTTATAATTTCTCTTGGACTTTCAAAAATTAGTTTTATAAAAAAGGCATATCAGACAATCTTTTTTCTCCCCTACGTGACTAACACGTTGGCTGTCGGTCTTGTCTTTATGATTCTTTTCAAAAAGACAGAGTATTCAGACGGTCTTGTCAATGCCTTGATCACCTCGCTCGGAGGATCGGCAATCGACTTCATTAACGGTGAGTATTGGGCAAAAATGCTTGTTTTGTGCCTTTATACAATCTGGGTTGTTATGCCTTTTAAGATTCTGATTTTCACAACTGCCCTTGCATCCGTCGATAAGACCTATTATCAAGCAGCTGCAATTGACGGGGCAAATGACCGCAGAGTATTCTGGAAAATCACTCTGCCAATGATCTCTCCCACAATCGCATATCTTGTTATTACGGGCTTTATCGGAGCCTTCAAAGCATACAGCGATGCTGTTGCATTGTTTGGAACAAATCTCAACACGTCCGAAATGAATACCATAGTCGGCTACGTTTACGATATGCTCTACGGTGACGGCGGCGGATACCCATCATTTGCATCGGCGGCGGCAATTATTCTCTTCTTCATCGTGCTCACGATAACTTCTATAAATCTTATCGTCAGCAAAAAGCACGTAACGTACGGAAAGTGAGGTGCCGAATATGAACGATCTTAAAGAAGTTAAAGCAAAAAGCAAAATAACAAAAGCTCTAAAAACAGGCGGCATCTATTTCGGTCTTTCCCTTTGGGCACTCGCGGTGCTCTTTCCGTTCTATTGGATGCTTCAGAATTCATTCAAAAGTGCTTCAGAGTATAACTCCGAGAGCATACCGAAGTTTTTTCCAAGTGAAATAACACTTGAAAACTATACCCAGGCGTTCACCGCAGTTCCTTTGGCAAGGTATTTGCTCAACACCCTGGTTTTTACGCTTGTAACAACTCTTATTATGCTCGTTGTTATAGTGCTTGCGGCATTTGCATTTGCACGTCTTGAATTCAAGGGAAAAAATCTTGCTTTTACTTTGCTTTTAGCACTTATGATGATTCCGAACGAATTGGTTATCATCACAAATTACGTAACCATTACAAATATGGATTTGAGAAACACCTTCCTTGGCTTGATTCTCCCCTCGGTAACGTCAATTTTCTATCTGTATCTGCTCAAAGAAAATTTCTCACAAATTCCCGACGAGCTGTATCTTGCAGCACAAATTGACGGTTCAACTGATTTCAATTATCTTTTAAAGATAATGATACCCATAAGCAGTCCTACACTTGTTACGATTCTGATTCTCAAATCAATTGAATGCTGGAATTCGTTCGTATGGCCACGTCTTGTGACCGATGACGTCAATTATTTTCTCATTTCAAACGGAATTCAACAAATCCGTGAAAGCGGATTCGGCCGTGAAAACGTTCCCGCGATGATGGCGGCTGTTGTTGTTGTCTCGCTTCCGCTTATAATTTTGTTCCTCGTATTCAAAAATAAGATTATGGAGGGCGTTTCAAGAGGAGGTACAAAAGGATGAAAAATTCAATCAGATTTATTGCACTCCTTCTTGTTGCGGTACTCATTTGCCCTGTGGCTCTTTCGGGATGTCACAAAAAGGTTTCAATGGCTGCCTTTTACGTACCGAGAAGCTTTGATACATCGGAAGAATACGAAATTACCTTCTGGGCAAAAAATGAAAATAACCAAACGCAACGTGACGTTTATGCAAATGCAGTTGCAGAGTTTGAAAAGCTTTATCCCAACATAAAGGTAACGCTCAAAAACTACGTTGACTATAACGATATTTATCACGACGTAATAACAAATATCTCAACTAACACTACCCCAAATGTATGTATAACCTATCCCGACCATATAGCGACATATATGGAGGGAGAGAACGTGGTTGTTCCCCTTGATTCTTTAATGTCCGATAAAAAGTACGGTCTTGGCGGCAGTGACCTTGAATATGACTCGCCAAAGCAGAGCGAAATGATAGAAAAATTCTTGTCAGAAGGCCGGATAAACGGTGTTCAGTATGCCCTTCCCTTTATGCGTTCAACCGAGGCCTGTTATGTAAACAAGGATATGGTCGAAGCTCTTGGCTTTGAGCTTCCCGAAAATCTCACCTGGGACTTTGTTTGGGAGGTGAGCGAAAAGGCAATGTCGCTTGGCAAGGATAAGGACGGAAAATATATCGCCAACGGTCAGAAAACACTTATTCCATTTATTTACAAGTCAACAGACAATATGATGATCTCAATGCTCAGGCAGCTTGAAGCTCCGTATTCAAATGAAAACGGTGAAATACTTATTTTCAACGATACGACAAAGAGTCTTTTGCTTGACATATCCAAGCACGCAAAATCCAGAGCATTCTCCACCTTTAAGATTTCAAGCTATCCGGGTAACTTTCTCAATGCAGGTCAATGCATTTTCGCCATTGACTCAACCGCAGGTGCAACCTGGATGGGCTGTGATGCCCCACTTATCGATATTCCCGAGGATCAGCTTGTGAAATTTGAAACGGTTGTAATGCCGATTCCGCAATTCGATGCTGAAAGTCCTCAAATGATCTCTCAAGGTCCCTCACTTTGTATTTTTAATAAGAAAGATCCGCAGGAGGTTCTTGCATCCTGGCTCTTTGCACAGTTCCTTCTCACAAACGAGGTGCAAATCGCATATTCTCAGACAGAGGGATACGTTCCGGTGACAAAGAAGGCACAGGACAGTGCCGAATATCAGGATTATCTTAACCGTGCGGGCGAAAATAACGATCTCTATTATAAGGTAAAAATTGATGCATCAAAGCTCTTGATCAATAACACCGAAAACTCTTTTACAACTCCCGTTTTCAACGGTTCAACATCTTTGCGTAATGCCGCGGGTGAGCTTATTGAAGAAACCGTAAAAGGGGCTCGCAGAAATAAAAACATCGATGATGCGTTTATTGAGGAGCTTTTTCAAAACATCAAAACCGTATATAAGCTCGATCAGATTGATAACGGTTCTATGAAAAAAGACCTCGGAGCACTCCCAAATGAATCAAAATTCCTTCTTGCTTCGCTGGGTGTGGTTTGGCTGTGTATGGGTGCTTATCCTGTTACACGGTATATTGTCAAAAGAAAAAAGAAATAAAATATTGACTTTTATTATTTTTTGTGTATAATAATATGTGATAAAATTCTATTCTGTAAAGGAGAAAGAAAATGAAAAAAATTATTTGTTTAGTTTTAGTGTTTGTTTTGGCACTCGCTGTTGTTGCTTGTACTCCCAATGATGAACAAGACTCTTCCACTGCAGCATCCTCAACATCATCTTCATCATCGTCTTCAACCATCGGTTCCAATCCCATTGTTCCCGATGCTGACGTTATGACTTGGGAAGAATACATCGCAGCAGAGCTTGATACTGAAGTTATTATTGAAGCTTATGTTCAGGCAAAGCAAGCTTGGTGGTTTGATGACAGCGTTGGTCACGGCAAAGGAACCTTCTATCTTCAGGATGAAGATGGCGGCTACTTCCTCTATGAGCTTAATTGCACAGAGGACGAATACAATGCTCTTACAGTTGGCACAAAGGTTCGCGTAACAGGTTACAAGGCTGAATGGTCGGGAGAAATCGAAATCATTGATGCTACAGTTGAAATTCTTGAAGGCAATTTCATCGCAACTCCTGTTGACGTTACTGCACTTCTCGGTAAAGATGAACTTGTCAATTATCAGAATATGCTTGTTGAATTCAAGGGTCTTACAGTTGTAAGCTTCACTTACTCCAAGGGTTATGTTGGCAGCGATCTTGAAGTAAAGCTTACTCTTGACGGTGCAGAATATACTTTCTATGTTGAAAGCTATCTCACAAACTCTGACACAGAGGTTTATAAAGCCGTTGAAGCTCTCAAAGCAGGCGATGTTATCGACGTTGTTGGTTTTGCTTACTGGTACAACGGAATCAACACACACATCACATCTGTAACAGTTAAATAATCAAAACACAAAACCCGCGAGGATTTCTCGCGGGTTTCTTTTGCGTGTTCAGTTCAAATTTTGATTTATCTGCTCGTTGTTCGCACGAACCAAGCTGTTGTTTTGCCCCGCTTTTTCAAAAGCGGGAGCCCAGCGGCTTGAGCGACAGAATGGCATTTTCTTTTTGCAAAGCTTTTTCTTTTGGGCCTTTTTCCTCAAAAGAAAAAGCGTCTATCAAGTCTTGATACCAAAAGTGTTTAGCCGCTTTTCTTTGGCGAAAGGAGCCGCAAAGAAAAGCTAACAAAAGAAACGGCGTTTTTTCGCCTGCGCGGCGAGCGCCACTACGCGTGGGGCGCCACCTTTGAAAAGGTGGACGAAACAATCGCACAAAGTGTGCGGGGGAGTTTATATTATCGCTCGAGATTCTATCGGTCACCCAGCCGGACACGAAGTGTCATTCTGGAGCGAAGCGATAGAATCTCGGCTGGGTTCCCTCCAGAATGACAACGAGCGAGGGTAAGCTGCTCGACAAACCCCAATTTATCGCTCAAATCTCTTGCAAACTTTTTTTATTTGTGCTATAATACAAAAAGAAAGGCAGGTGAGATTTGTGAATATATTGTCTAACTTGGATTTTTCCAAAAAAATAAAAGAAAATCCCGACGGAAATTATCTCTTTTACGGTGAGGAGGATTATCTCAAATCTCACGCGCTAAAATCCCTGAAGGATGCGATGGGCATTGACGAAACACTTGAAATTTTTAATTACATTCAAATGGATGTCCTTGACTATACCGCCGACAAGTTGATTGACACCCTCTCTATGCCACCGATGATGGCAGAACGAAAGCTTGTTGTCCTTAACGGTCTCAATATCAAAAAAATGTCAAACAAACAAAATATATCCGAATACAATGATTTTCTTGATGCTCTTGCTCATCTTGAAGAATTCGATTATAACAATTTTGTTCTTGTTCTTCCCCACGGAAATATAACTGAGGAGTTGCCAAAAAAAGCTCCCACAGGTGCACTCAAGGATCTGTCAGAACGCCTTCAGCCTGTTAAATTTGAATCTCCAACACCGCAAAAGCTCACTCTGTGGGCTATGCGTCACTTTGAGCATTACGGAATAAGTGCCTCGCAAGCCGATTGTGCATTTCTCATAGATTATTGTACAAATGATATGTTCACACTTTCAAACGAGGTTGAGAAGCTCTCTCTATATGCCCGTTCCAAAGGACGCGATCACCTTGTTCGCGATGATATTTCACTTGTTTGCTCAGCAGAAATGGAATACGGTGCATTTGAATTTTCAAATGCAATTCTTGATGGACGAAAAAATGATGCCCTCTCAATTTTGTCAATTATGAAATTCAAACAGATTGATCCGCTGATAATAATGGGAGAACTATCGGGAATATTCTCCGATCTTCTCAGAATTAAGATAATGATGCTCTCAGGCAAGAACAATCAGCAAATATCCGAGGAAACCGGGATAAATCCCCACAAGGTCGGAATATACACAAACAGTGCACGCAGAATGGAGCTTGACCGTCTTCAAAAAACGATTGAGCTGACGCGTGAGGCAGACCTTGCGATGAAATATCGCTTTGATTCCGGATATTTTCATCTTGAAAAATTAATATGCTCACTATAAAAAACAGCAGGAATAATCTCCTGCTGTTTTTTATTTTCAATTTAATAAACGTACTTATTCATAAACTCATTAATCTTGGAGATGGGAATTGAACAACCGTACGTTCCGTCACCGTATCCTGCAAAATTGATTCCCACGAGCTTACCGTCAGTGTCGATAAGTGCCCCTCCGCTTGAGCCGTGGTCAATGGGAGCATCGTGCAAAATGACATCAAATGTCACCTTTTGCAAGGATGAATCCTCATCCGCCTTGATTCTTTCGTAATTCAGAACACTTCCGTAGGTAACCGTGTTTTGAAGTCCTGCAGGAGTTCCGATTGCCGCAACAAAATCA
>JAZNWX010000042.1:0-2258 GCA_045593575.1 Eubacteriales bacterium
TTGGCCTCCGACTTCCTGTGTGGGGTCCTCTTGATTTTTTTATTCAATTAATTGCCGGTATATCCCCAAATTACTTTTCTGTCAAAGTTATTCCAAGTGCTATCCCATCCTTCAGGTTGGGATTCTGCTTCGCAGTAAACAGTAAGGCTAAGGGGACCATCAATTATTTGTTTACCGATGCTCGTAACGGATGCGGGAATATAAAGCTTTGTTAATGATGAGCAATTAGCAAATGCGTAATCTCCAATGCTCTCAACCGATTCGCCGACTGTTACTTCTTTTAATGACGTACAACCGTTAAAAGCAGAGGTATTGATATGAGTAACATTATCCGGAATATCGATTATTTGAAGTGACGTGCAATCATGAAATGCAAAACTATCAATATATTTCAATTGACTATTTGCCCCGAAGGAAACGATCGTAAGTGCTTTGCAATCGATGAAGGCTCCATAATCTATGCTTGTTACAGAAGCGGGAATGTCTATATAGGCAAGCGAGGTACAACGAAGGAATGCCCAAGTGTTTATGGATGTAAGAGAATCGCCAAGAGTTACAGTTGTAAGCTTGGTATTATCTTGAAACGCACCGTAGGAAATTACTTTCGTATCATTATGCATCTGGAAGCTATTAACGGATTCGTCCTTCATACCGATAAATGCATAATATGGATTATTTGCATTGCCCACATAGTATCCGTTATTATATTCATGTATAAGCTGAGATGGAAAAGAACCACCTATTTGCGTAACGGATTCAGGGAAATTAAGCTCGGAGAGTACTGAACAACCTACAAATGCGCTAGAGCCGATAGTAGTTAATTTGCTATTTTCTCCAAAGTTAACATGTTGAAGAGAAGTACATCCATGGAAAGCTGCAGAATCAATAGTTGTAACCGAATCCGGAACATTGATATTTGTCAGTGCAGTACAATACCTAAATCCGCCAAGAGTTGTTAAACTACTGTTTTCACTGAAAATTACGTTTTTAAGTGCAGTACAGTTTTCGAATGCATCCAGAACAATGTCTGTAACGGATGCAGGAATTGTGATACTCTCAAGGGATGTGCAGTTGCTAAATGCTTTCTGACGTATTTGTGTTAAAGAATTACCCAATGTTATGCTTTTAAGTGAGGTGCATCTAATAAATGCTTCATTATAGATGATTTTAACAGAATCGGGAATGACTATGCTTGTTACGGTTGTATTAATTGAAAAACCCAATGATTCAATACCAACTACGGGAAGATTCAAATATATACTTGGAATAATTACTTCTGTGTCTCTGCAGTTGCCGTCGCTTACCAAATATCCTGTGCCGTCTTCATTTAACTTATAGGAAAGCCCTTGCGAGCCTGCACCAATAACACCTTCTTCAAGAGTTTCACCGCAAACGGTACATTCCCTGTGGCACGTACCGTCTTCTGTTTTGGTCGCTTTAACGTCTATTATCCACTTACCCGAAGTGTGCCCTAACGCAGCTATAAATGTCTGCTCAGACAATACGGCGTTGCAAACAGAACAATATTTACCTTCACCTAACCCGGAGGTCGTGCAGGTGGGAGCAACTGCTTGAGATGTTGCTTCGGTATGCGGTTTCAAACTAACGATGGTTTGTGCAATAATTATTTCACCGCAATCTGAGCACTTTTTACCCTCTGTGAGACCCGTTGACGTGCATGTTGCTTCCTTGCTGTCTAAAACTTCGGTGTTGCGATGCACACAATATCTTTCATACCCGCAAACGTTACAGGTAGCATCAGTGGAATTGCTATAAGAATGAGCTTTAAGAGGAACTTCTTCCTGTTCAACCAAAACTTCATGGCAATCACGGCATTCTAAACCGTCAGTTAAGCCGGGTTGTGTGCATGTGGAGTCGTATCCATATACAAAGTATTCGTTGTGTGGCTTAAGTGGGGTTTCTTCTTGAGCGACTAATATCTCATCACATCTTGAGCACTTGATGCCCTCAGTCAAGCCGGTTTTTGTACACGTGGATTCAACTGCCGAGATATATTCCTCAGTGTGTCCCAAAGGGGAAATGTATTCAGATTCCCATAAAATCTCTCCGCAATCAGAACAACGAGTTTCTTCTGTCTTGCCGGGTTCTGTGCAGGTGGCCTGAACTCCCGGAATGGTTTCCCAATTATGATTGTGGGGTTGATCTACAGAGCCGAAACAGGAAGCAAGAGTTAATGCAACCGTAATGGCAATTACTAACAATGCGATAGATAAAAGCTTTTTCATAGTTTTTCTCCT
>JAZNWX010000043.1:0-11603 GCA_045593575.1 Eubacteriales bacterium
GCTCAAATGACTAAGGCACTTGAAGAGGTTGAATCCGTTAAAGACGAAAACGTTGCACTTTACAATGTTTATGTTAAAAATATTTCCACAGAGCGTATTGCATATAACTATATTCTGTTGAAGCTTTATCAGCCGATGATGACAGATGCGGATGTTGACCTTGCAAAATCTCAGTTCTATCACGATCAGATGATTGCTAACATTGGTCGAGAGAGCGAGACGAGAGGAACAGTAACCGACTTGATGAAGAGCTGGGGAATTATTGAATAACATTTAGGAGAAATTATGAAAAGAATTATAACATTATTTATTTTAATGGCTATGGTGCTTGGGCTTTGCTCTTGTGGTCTTTTCCCACCCAAGCAGACTAAACCCAGTACTGAAAATAGCGATAGCAAATACATCGTTACTTTAGATCAAGAAACACTTTCTATGGTAATGTATGAAAAACAGACTATTGTTGCCACAGTTACAGATGCTGCAGGAAATGCAGTTGATCAAGCAGTAACTTGGAAGAGCTCCAACCCTTCTATTGTGGTTGAAGAGGGTGTTGTTTTTGCAAAAGGTACAGGAAGTGCAATAATCACTGCAAGTCTTTCTGACGGTACCACGGCTACCTGCCAGGTAAATGCAACATATGCGGGAATTGTTCCTCAGCTCAAGCTCAATGTGAACGGCGATTCACTTACAGTTGCACAAGGACAGAGCTTTACATTACAGCCTAGCGTTACATTTAACGGTGCTGTTACAAATGATGATGATACCTCATATTTTTACGAGGTATCGGACGAAAGCGTTGCTACTGTTGATGAAAACGGTGTTATCACTGCTCACAAAACAGGCAGCATAACCGTAACTGTTTACGGATATTGGAGAGGCCTTGGCGGACTTGACCGTGTTGGCGGCGAGGATGCATACGGACTCATTATTACTTTGACCTTAGCGGTAATTTCCGCATAAGATAAAATTTATAAAAGGAGAAAAACTATGAAAAAGAGTATCCTCTTATTGCTGGTGCTTGTAATGATTAGCAGCGTGTTTGCAGGTTGTAATTGGTTTACCGGTAAGCCTGATCCTACACCTGCTACTCCCACACCAACAACTTACACACTCGAATTGTCAGATACAGAGCTTGAGCTTGACGTATTTGACAAGGCAGAATTGACCGTAACCGTTAAAGATAATAACGGTGAGGTTGTTAATGACCAAGAAATTTCTTGGGTTTCCGATCATCCTGAAATCGTCGCAGTTAATGACGGCAAGCTTGATGCTATGGCTAAAGGCACTGCTGTTATTACAGCAAGTGTTGGAGAGTTCAGCGCTTCTTGCACAGTAACTGTTGACGCACTTGTAAGACCTCAGCTTATGGTTTCTGAAGCAGAGGTTCATATTGCTAAACGTCAGGATAGAATGATAATGCCATCTGTAAAATTCAAGAGTGAGATTCTTGATAATGCAGCATATGGAATTACATATTCATTCTCATCAGCTGATGACAGTATAGCAACTGTTGATGCTAACGGCAAGATTACTGCTGTTGGTGTTGGCGAAACACAGATCACAGTTACAGCTAATCTTCCCAGAGCGACCGCTGCGGGTATTGATGGCAGTCTTACTCTTAATATCAAGGTTAAAGTTCTTGCAAACTTTTCTATGAATATTGGTGTGGCAGACGGCGAATCTACTGTTATCCATCTTCAGGGTGCAACCGAGGGTGAAACAGTTTACAAGGATAACTCAAAGGTTGTTGTTCTTGAAGCAATCTACGAAGATAACGATATTTCAGCGGACATCGTATTCAAATCCTCTGATGAAGAGATTCTCTTGGTAGATGAAAATGGTGTAGTAACATTGGCTCCTACAGCAAAAGTAGGCGATAAAGCTACAATTTATTGCCAGTATCAGTCCGCAGAGGAGGGAATCATCCTTTCCAACTCTGTTGAATTCACAGTTGATAAGGCAACTGTTACAAAGCCCGTTGAGGACGAAATTATTATTGATCTTTCTAACGAAGAAAGCACATTGAATATTAGTGAGCTCTTCGGTGAAGGATTTGCGGTTCTTTCCGTTTATGATCTTGAGGATCAGACAAAGGTAAATATCTGGAATGCAGAAAATGGCGCATTTGATGCTTCTAAGGTTGCTATTTACGGAAATAGAACTCTCGTTATCGAGGGTGAAAAGATTTCTTATAAGCTTAATGTTCTTCTTGTTAGCAAGGTTATCACAACTATGGATGAGTTCCTTGCTATCTTCCAGCCAAGCACAAAAATCCCGGATATCAAGGCGGACGGTTATTACATTCTTGGCAACAATATCGATGCAAGTGAAGCAACATTTGTAGGACGTGGCTGGTATAGTGGCGACGGAGTTGGCCTTGTTGGCACATTTGATGGTCGCGGATATACTATTGACGGATTTAATATTTCCTCCGGCGGCGGTATCTTTGGTGTTGTATCTTCAACTGCAACAGTTAAGAACGTTGCGTTTACAAATATTAAAGTAAATGCTCCCACAAGCCATGCTCCCGTTGTTGCTTATGCAATGCTCGGAACAATGGAAAACTGTTACTTCGGAATTAACGAATTCTCAACAGGATACGTAACCGGTACAGCAGGCTTGTTTGCACAGGCGAATGCTAAGAATACTATAAAGAACGTTGTTGTAGTAGCTAGCTGTGCTATCTCTCTTCCCGAAGGATTCCCGCAGGATAAATACGGTATTCTTGAAGCAGCAACAAACAAGGGTGCATTTGAAAACGTATTCGTTGTTTCTCCCGATAAGCTTTTCGGTGGCAGTGGCGCTATCGACGAAGCAACACAGTATAGCAAATCTGTTCAGAGATATACATCTATGAGCGAATTGCTCGCGAGTGATTATTATTCAGAAAAGAAGGTAGCATATCCCGGTGATATTTGGGATACTGCAACTATGACATTCAAGTCCTCTGCAGATATCATTAAGGCAGAGCTTGAGGCACTTCCCGCAGAGAAGGAGCTTTCTCTCGGCGAAGCAGTGGCTTTACTTAATAACTATAATGCATGCGTAATTACATCTAATAGCGATAAGCTTACGGTATCCAACGGTATGGTAACAGCAAATCAGCTTCTCAGCTCTGCTGACGGAGCTAAGGTTACTATCACCTGGGGTGACGTATCCAAGGAAATCGCTATCACAACCAAGAATGAAACAACTCTTGGGGAAAAAGTATATTTGAATGACGCAAATCAGGCAACTATCTCTGTTTCAGGAGTTCCCACAAGCCTCACATCTGTTAAGGCTTATGCTATGGGCGTCAGCGGAGCTGAGGTAGAGCTTACTCTTGCTTGTGAAAATGGCGTTGTTTCCATCACTAAGGAAGCACTCGCCGCAGCTTCTGCACCTATTGCAACGGGCGCAAACGAGCTCAGACTCGTTCTTGAAAACGATGCGAACTACTATGTTAAGGATGTAACGTTCGTTTGGGTACTTAACAATGCTACAGAAATCCTTAAGATGAGAGAGCATCTCGTTGCTAACGGCAATATCTACAACGGTATGCTCGCGCTCGGCGCGGACATCGACCTTGCGGGTGTTACTATTAAGAATCACGGCTTGACAAACAGCCATACCTTTGCAGGTGAGTTCGACGGTAGAAATTATACTCTTTCTAATATGTCACTTCCTGCAAACAGTGGTAATATCGGCTTGTTTACTAACGTAAGCGGAACGATCAAGAACGTTAAGATCGTTAACGGTACTCTTTCTACATACGCCGGTCTTCTTGTCGGTGGTGGATTGACAGGTACAATCGAAAACGTATACGTAAGCGGTACAATCGCAGCTGACGGAATGGGCGCGGCAAGCAACCTTTCCAACTTCGGCGCAGGTCTTCTTGCTGGTAGAATCAATGCAGGTGCAAAGATTAACAATGCAATCGTTGAAATCATTTCTATCACAGACGGTCTCCGTCTTGGCACAGCATTTGGTAAGCTTCACGGTGGTACATCAAGTGAATCATCCTTCACAAACTGCTATGCAGTAAATGCTGACGACTGCACATTTATGCCTTACAATCAGGGCTGGGTAAAGAAGAGCTTTACAACCGGTGGCACAAATGAAAACTTCGATTCTATGTACGAGCTTTGGACAACAAACGAGGCTGCAAAGGCACTCGCAGTTTCTCTCGGAATTGCTGAACCCTCAAAGCCCCACGAATGTGCAAATCCTTGTGAGATCTGTGGACTTTGTACAAGTGATTGTGCAGAAACCACATGTGCTAAAAAGTGTGAAGGACATCACGAATGTGCAAATCCTTGTGAAATCTGTGGACTTTGTACAAGTGATTGCACAGAAACCACGTGCTCAAAGAAGTGCGAAGGACATCACGAGTGTGCTAATCCCTGCGAGATCTGTGGACTTTGTACAAGTGAGTGTGCTGAAAAGCAGTGTGCTGAAAAATGTCAGGGACATACAAAAACTGAAGTAACTCTTACAGTTACTGATGTTCTTTATTATGCTAATAATCTCGAAGGAACAAACTTTGTAATTTCTCATGCAGATCTTAAGGGCACTCCTTCTTCAGTAACAGTTGCAGGTATCGAAGTTGGCGGAAGCATCGCAGATGCAGCACTCACAATTCCTGCGGCAGCTATGAAGACAGACACAATGCCTTCAGGCGTAGTAACAATCGTTGTTACAACAGAAACTCATATCTATACAATTGAAGGTGCTAAGGTTGTTTGGACTATCAACACAGCAAGTGATGTTCTTAAAATGAAGAATCACCTTACAGTAGCTGCTGACAATAAAACACTTAGCGGTATGCTTGCTCTTGGTAAAGATATTGATCTTAACGGTGTAACAATTAAGAATTCAGGTTTGACAGGAACTATATTTGCAGGCGAATTTGACGGTAGAAATCATACATTGTCTAATATTGCGGCAAACACAGGTAATATTGGCTTGTTTGCAGACGTAAGCGGTACTATCAAGAACCTTAAGGTTACAGGTACTGTTTCGGCTAACACAGCTCTTGTAGTTGGCGGTGGACTGTCCGGTACTATTGAAAACGTATATGTAAGCGGTTCAATTACAAAGGATGGTATGGCTGCAACAAGTAATCTTGCAAACTTTGGATGTGGTCTTCTTGCAGGCAGAATTCAGGCATCTGCAAAGATTAATAATACTATTGTAGAGCTTACATCTATTGCTGACGGACTTCGTCTTGGCACAGCGTTCGGTAAGCTTCATGGAACCAATAACACAGCTATATTTAGCAACTGCTATGCAGTAAATGCTGCTGATGCAACATATATGCCTTATAACCAGGGTTGGACAAAGGCGAACTTCCCCACAGGAACAACCAATGCAAACTTTGCAGATATGGCTGCTCTTTGGGAAAACGAAGCAGCTGCAGCTCTTGCTACATCTCTTGGTTTAACAAAATAAGATTTTATGGTGTTAAGTAGTTATATTTTCATAACTACCTCCTAAGCAAGATTCCTTCCCCATGGCGCAAGTCATGGGGAAGGATAACCTCAACAATTAAAAGGTGATAATAATGGATATATTGAGAACATTGTGTGAGCAGATAAATCTTTCTGCTGATAATATACATCTTACAAAAATACTTGATTCAGATTATTGCTCAGTGCAGCGTAAAGGGGAAGAGTATCTTATCTTTTATAATAATCACATTCAACTTGGACGCGCTTTGCTTGAAATCAAAAAGAATCGGGATAAGGGCGATTTTTGTGTTGATATAAAGAGTGAGCTTAAAAACATGGGCATTATGCTTGACTGCTCACGCAACGGTGTTTTGAATATTTCCACTATTAAAAATATTATTCGATTGAGTGCTCTTATGGGCTACAATATGGTCCTTTTATATATGGAGGATGTGTATACTATCGAAAGCCGCCCATACTTTGGGTATCTACGCGGAAGATATTCCGAGGATGAATTGAGGGAATTGGATGCTTACGCATCGGAATTTGATATTCAGCTCGTTCCGTGCATACAGACCTTAGCTCATATGAATGCCGCTAAGAAGTGGTGGGAGCTTGGGGATATGTTTGATGTTAACGACATTTTGCTCTGCGATAATGAAAAGACGTATCAATGGATCGACGATATGTTTGCCACCATGCGAAAATGCTTCAGGACCGATATTATCAACATCGGCATGGATGAGGCTGATATGGTCGGACTTGGCAGATATCTCAAGGCGCACGGCTACGTAGATAGATTTACAATTATTTTAAAGCATCTTAACCGTGTTTGCGCCATAGCCGAAAAATACGGCTTTAAGCCGATGATGTGGTCGGATATGTTCTTCAGAATTGTGAATGATGGAATATACTACGGTAAAAATCCCATTCCTCAAGAGGTAATAGATAAAGTTCCCGAAAACGTTTCACTGGCTTATTGGGATTACAGAAGCACCGATCCCGATCAATATGACAGAATGTTAAAAGAGCATAACAAATTCGACAGGGAAGTGTGGATGGTGAATACCGCATGGAAATGTATCGGTATAGTTCCTCACAACAATTATACATTTAAGACGTTTAATGCACTCTATCCAACAATGAATAAACATAGCATTAAGAACTTTTTCACAACTTGCTGGGGTGATAACGGTTCAGAATGTTCTGTGTATTCAATTTTGCCTTCGCTTTGCTATTTTGCTTCTCATTTTTACGGGGAAACTGATATAGATGCAATAAAAGAGAGCTTTTTGGCACTAACCGATATTGATTGGGATACTTATTTGCTTCTTGATACTCCAAACGAGATGGGTTCAACTAAGCTGAGAATAGAATGTCCCACAAAATATTATTTATATAGTGATCTTTTCAGTGGTTTCCTTGACGCTCGTTGCTGCGACGATTTTTTGCCCAGTATGCAAAAGCACGTAAAGGATTTTGAAGCTCTTGATGTTAAAAATCTGCCTCTTGCCTTCAATACAGCCAAGCAGTTGTGTAGGGTGCTTGAAATTAAAATTTTGCTTGGAAAGCAAGCAAGAGCCGCATACAAGGCTAACGATTTGGAAAAGCTTCGAAAAATATCTGAGGTTGACTGCCCAGAGCTTATTTCTCGTATTGAAGAATTTCATAAAGCTATGTATGAGCAGTGGAATAACGAGAACAAACCTCAAGGATTTGAAATACAGGATATAAGAATTGGCGGTCTTATCAGACGTGTTAAAACCTGTAAGCAGAGAATAGATGACTATCTTGAGAACGGGACCCCAATTACTGAACTTGATGAAGAAATATTGCCGTTTAATTGGCAGGATGCTGAGGACGAGCATCTTACCTATTACAATTGGACAAATTACGTTACGGTAAATACAATTTAAGGAGAAAATATGAGGCTTTTATTTATTGGCGATTCAATAACCGATATGCGTCGCGATAGAAATGCTGATCATACCGTATATAGTTATGGTAACGGATATGTATTTCCTATAGAAGGCTATCTTGGTTCAAAATTTCCACAAAAATATGAGATTCTCAATCGTGGAATCAGTGGAAATAGGATAGTTGACGTTTATCAAAGAATAAAAATTGACTGTTGGAATCTTAACCCAGATGTTATTACCATTCTTGTTGGTGCGAACGACGTTTATCACGAGGTTAAATACGGTAATGGGGTTGAACTCGATAGATATGAAAGATTCTATAATATGATTATCGAAGATACCAAAAAGGTTCTACCTAATGTAGAAATAATTGTTATGGGCTCATTTGTAACTTTAGGAGCTGAAACAGAGAATTCATTTGAGAAAATGAGTGAAATAAAGGACTATGCTTCCGTTGCACAAAGAGTTGCTTTATCTCACGGTTGCCGATATATTTCTTTGCAGGACAAATTTGATGTATTGACAAAAGATACTCCGATGGATTATTATATATCCGACGGCATCCATCCAACTGCGGTTGGCGCACATATTATTGCGAAAGAATGGTTGACTGAATTTGGAAAAATGGAAGGATTTAATATTAAATGATTGAATTGAAGCATCTTTCTTGCTATTACAAAGTAAAAGGTGGGCACCTGTTGGTGCTTGATAATATCGATTTATCTATTCCCACAGGGCAGACTATGGTTGTAATTGGTGAATCGGGTTGTGGTAAAACAACGCTTCTTAAAGCAATAGCAGGGATGCTTAAATATACTGAGGGAGACCTGTTGATCGACGGCAGAAATGTAGCTGACTTTAATAAACGTAGCAATGATATGTCGTATGTAAGTCAAGAATACGTTTTGTATCCACATCTCACCGTATTTGAAAATATTGCATATCCTTTGACAAACTCTAAGGTTAAGTATGAAGAAATCAATCGCTTGGTTAGAGAAGCGGCAAAAAGTTTCGGTTTGACCTATTTGCTCACAAGAAAGCCGTTTCAGCTTTCAGGAGGTCAGCAGCAGCTTGTTGCTTTAGCCAGGGCATTTGTGAAAAAGCCGAGTATAATTTTACTGGATGAGCCCTTTTCGAATCTTGATATTGAAACGAGGAGAAAGATACGCAAGTTGGTGTTGAATTATTGTAAAGAGTACAATCCGACTCTCATTTATGTCACACACGATATTGATGATGCGCTATTGATTGCAGATAGAATAATCAAGATAGATGACGGAAAAATAGCTACGTCTTACTCTCCCGATGAATATAAGGACATTATTTGATTTATGAAATTTAATTTTTTTAAACAAAGAAAAGCGGCTAAAAATTATAGTATAAATATGATGCCGACGACAAGAAAGCAAGTGTTTAGAGATATTTTGCATTTGCATACTGCAAGAGTATTCTATATTGGGTTAATGTTTCTTGCATTCTCGCTACCTCTTCACGTACTTGATTTGTTTGAGGATATCTATATTACGAGCATCGGTTCTAATGTAAATAGTGAAATGACGCAAACAAAAATTAATGAGGTAGCATATAGCGTTATTTCAATAAAGAATATGTTTGCCTTAATCAAAATTCCACTTTGGATTATTTTTTCAATCGGATTTGCAGGAATTTTGAGAATAGTGCGTCAGTATTGCTGGATAGAAAATGTTTCACTTAAACATGATTTTTTGATAGGTATTAAACAAAACTTTAAGCAAAGCATATTGACTGCGCTTTTACTTTCCATCACTAATTTTGTTTGCACATATTTGATAAATACATCGTATGTGGTTGGTGATAGTAGTTATTCAGCAATATTATTCTTGCCTATGGCATTGAATTTTTTAATCATAATACCTATGATTTTGATTGTTTGCGTATCTATTCCGATTTATAGTAATACGTTTATTCAAAATGTCAAAATTGCATTAGCTTTGATGATGAAAAAATATTCTATTGTTTTACTTTCGTCAGTAGTATTGGTTTTGCCATTTATGATGATATCAGAGCTTGGTTTCTATCCTAATCTTATAATCAGATTGATATATTCTATTTTCGGCGGATTTATTATGATAGGGTATTGCCTATTTATATATAATCTTATGGACAAACATATTAATAGCAAATATTTTCCCGACCTTGTTGGTAGGGGAACAATTTGGAACGAAGATGATTAATTTATAATATACTTAAGAGGTGTTTTATGAAAAAAATAGTTTTTTTGGGATGTGAAAATTCTCATTCTGCTATATTTTTGGACATTATTAAGAATAATCCTGAAAAGTATGGCGATATTGAATCGGTGGGAGCATATAGCCACGAAGTTGAAGCGGCTGAGAAACTCAACCAAAATCACGGAGTTCCCGTGTTAAACGATCTCGGAGATAAAGCCGGAGAGGTTGACGGTGTTGTTGTTACCGCACGTGATGGTGCAAGACATCTTAAATATGCTTTGCCATATTTGAAACCGGGAGTATCGGTGTTTATGGATAAACCTATTACAATCACCGAGGAGGATTCTCTCGAGTTTATCAGGCTTTGCAAGGAAAATGGGGTAAAGCTTACTGGAGGCTCATCCTGTATTCACGCAGAGTGGGTAAGAGAAGCTAAGCGCCTTGTAAATGAAAATGTTGACGGAAGAACTCTTGGCGGATATGTAAGATGTCCGGTAAATATGAACAATCCACACGGCGGATTTTTCTTCTATTCTCAGCACTTGGTAGAGATTATCTTGTTTGCTTTTGGATATGATCTTAGAAGTGTAATTGCTCATAAGAACGGTAATGATATAACGGTTACGTTCAGATATGATAATTTTGATATTACAGGTTTATTTGTGAATGATAACTATAAATTCTATTACGTTATGAGAATGGCTGAAAATTCTGCTCAGCAGGATTCCTTTGTAATCGGTAACGATTGCTTTGTTAAGGAGTTTGATGCCTTCTATGATATTCTCAGCGGTGCTGAACAGATAATAGATTATAGAGAGTTTATTATGCCCGTATTCGTTATGAATGCTATCAAGCGATCTATGGATTCAGGAAAAGAAGAAGCAATACACACGATTGATATTTAAGAAAAGAGGAATAAAACAATGAAAAAATTAAGAGTTGCTATTATTGGTCAGGGAAGAAGTGGCAAGGATATTCACGGAACGTTCTTTTTGTCCGATAGAAATAAGTGGTATGATGTTGCTTACGTTGTGGATATGGATGAGAGAAGAAGAAACGTATCTCTCGAAAGATATCCCGGTTGTGAGGTTTTTGAAACATATCAGGAGCTTTTTGAGCACAAGGATATTGACCTTGTTGTTAATGCTACATATTCCAATATGCATTATGCAATTACCAAGGATCTCTTAGAGCATGGCTTTAACGTGCTTGTTGAAAAGCCTTTTGCAAGAAATCAGGTTGAGTGCAGTGATCTTATTAACACAGCTAAGAAAAATAACGTACATCTTGCTGTATTCCAGCAGACATTCTTCGCGCCCTATTATCAGGATGCTCTCAGATTGATTGCTGAAGGTAAATTTGGAAAAATCAGACAGATAAGCATTCGATTTAATGCATTGGCTCGTAGATGGGACTGGCAGACTTTGCAGAAAAAGATGGGCGGAAATGCGTATAACACAGGTCCTCACCCATTTGGTATGGCTCTGGGATTCCTTAATTTTGACGACAATGCGAAGGTAGTTTACAGTAAACTCGCAAATACTGCTATGTCAAGTGGAGACTCAGATGATTACTGCAAGGTTATCATTGATACTCCAAACAAACCCGTAGTTGATATTGAAATCAATAATACAGAATGTTACTCCGGATATAACATTAAGATCCAAGGCGATAAGGGATGTTATAAAGCAACCCCAACCGCATATGAGTATAAATATATAGTTGATGGCGAGAATGTTGAAAGACCTCTTGTTGAAGCTTCTTTACAGGACGAAAATGGAAAACCCATTTACTGCAGTGAAAAACTTGTTATTCACGAAGAAAAGGGTACCTATACAGGAACTGCTTTTGATGTGGGTACTGAGAAACTTTATGAAGACGTATATTATGCTATTACCGAGGGTAAGGAATTGTATATAGATCCTGAAAAAGCTAAGAAAATTATTGGTATTATAGAGATTGCACATGCTCAAAACGACCTGCCTGTAAAATTTATGTAAAATAAAAATATAGGTCGGTTGATTTCAACCGACCTATATTGAGTT
>JAZNWX010000044.1:0-3654 GCA_045593575.1 Eubacteriales bacterium
TCCGCTATAAATTTCTTTAAATATTTGTCATTTAATTTAAGTGTCATATTATTTTCCCCTTCTTAAAATCAACCAATGGATATTGTACTACTTTTTGAGAAAAAATGCAATAGATTTTTGTTATTTTATAAGGAATTTTGACAAAATTCTAACAAACACCCCCCAAAAATCTATTTTTTCTATAGTTACCATTGATAATACAGGGGATTTTCCCACTGTTTTATTACTGATTTTGTATTCAATATATCCGATCTCATCTCCTTTATTAATTGGAGCACTTAGCTTTTGAGGAATGTTTATGAACTTATTTATCTTGCTTGCTTCTCCTTTTTTTACAACGATTGAGAAATTCGAACTGCTTATTTGACATTTATTCTCTACACCTGACGTGACCTTGATAGGCATTAATTCATCGGCATAATCTGTATACAATTCAAAATTGGCAAATCCCCAGTTTAAAAGCTGTGTCGCTATGGAGTTTCTGACATCGCTGCTTGGTGCTCCCATAATCACACATATCAAATGCATTCCGTTTCTTTTTGCAGTAGCACTTACGCAGAACTTTGCTTTGGCTGTTGATCCTGTTTTTAGCCCCGTAGCTCCTTGATAAAATCTTACTAATCTGTTTGTATTTGTCAGTCCAAAAGATCCGTTACGAATGGTATCCATCCAAGTAGAGCTATATTTCAATATATCTTCATATTTTATTAGTTCCCTGGACATAATTGCTATATCTTTTGCACTCGTAACGTGATTCAAGACCGTATCATCTAATCCGTTTGTATTCTCAAAGTTGGTATTATTCATCCCAAGCTCTCGTGCCTTTTCATTCATTCTCAAAACAAACAGGTCCTCTGAACCGCAAATGTGTTCCGCTAATGCTACTGCTGCATCATTAGCCGAGGAAATCACCACACTCTTAATCATATCTTCAACACTCATTTGCTCGCCCTCTTTTAGATAGATTTGCGATCCACCCATAGATGCAGCATACGCACTTGTAGTAACCATATCCGAATATTTTAGATTTCCACATTCTATTTCTTCCATAATCAGCAATAAGGTCATAATCTTTGTAACTGATGCCGGGGAAAGCATTTCATCCGCATTATATTCATATAAAACCGTGCCTGTACTCGCCTCCATCAATACTGCACTTTTGCAATCAAAAATCATATTATTCTCTTCTTTTTCAAGTGCATTTATGGGGGGTGCAAATGCGGAGGTAACTATCACTGAACACAAAACTAAGCACAAAAGCCTTTTGGGGGCATACAAAAAACTCATATATTTCATCTCCTAAATCTTTTTAATGAAATATATGAGTTATTATTTATATTTATTCTTATTGTGGGGATTTTTAGCTTTTGAGAATTCCTTCTATTGCTAAAGCTCCATCGGCAACCGCTGTAATAATCTGATACACCTCGCGTTCCCTTATATCGCCAACTGCATAGAGATTATCTATATTGGTTTTGCAGTAATTATCCGTAATTATTTGCCCACGGGAGTTCCTATTCAATCCATCAATTTCAAATTTCAGATTAGCTTCTTCGCCAATAGCTCCAAATATACCGTCACAATCTAATTGTAAATGCTCGCTATTGTTAATAGTAAGATTTACAGCATTAACAAAACTATCGCCTAATATTTCATTCACGGTAGCATTCAGGACAAATTCAATATTATTGTGAGCAGCAGCACGTTTTACAAGATAATCAGCAGCTCTGAAAGTATCCCTTCGATGAACAAGATAAACCTTTTTGCAAATAGCAGCTAAGTAGATTGCTTGAGTCAATGCACTATCACCACCGCCAATTACACAAACTGTCTTATCCTTAAAGAAAAATCCATCACAGGTTGCACAATAAGAAACTCCTGCACCGTCAAATTGTTCTTCACCGGGAACACCAAGATGCTTGTGAGATCTTCCCATAGCCAAAACAAGATAATGACATTCATATTCATCCTTCTTTGTGAACACTTTAAATCCATCATCAAGCTTTTGAACAGATACTACCGCTTTTTTTATTATAGGAATCTCCTGCATTTTGGCATGTTCAACAAACCTCAAATAAAGATCCATTCCACTAATTCCGTTAAATCCAAGGTAGTTTTCTACCTCGGTTGCCTTTGTCAACTGACAATCGCCTGCACCTTTATCAATTATCATAACTGAATATCCGGCTCTTTTGGCATATATAGCAGTCGACATGCCGGCAGGGCCTCCGCCAATAATCAAAACGTCCGTCATAGTGTACTCCTTTATTATTCAACGTAATATACTGTTTCATCGGGAAAACAATATCCCATCAGACGAGCCATTCTTTCCTTATACTCGTCATCAACCTCAGTATTAATATAATATTTCAATTCGTCAATTTCAATTTGTTTGTTAACGTAAACTTCTTTTAAGTCTTCGTTTTGCTGTTTTATCGCAACATATTCCATTAGTTTATTCGCAGAAATAATCACTGAAATTACTATGATTATTAACGAAAATACTCCAAGCAAAACAGAAGGAAGCCTGTTAATTTTCTTTTTCGATGTATTCTTGAATAATTTCAAATCCGTTTCCTTTCGAAAATAAAACTGAAGCTATGAACTTCTTTTATTATTATACAACCTAAACTCTATTTTTTCAATAGTATGACGAAAAAAAATAAATATTTTTATTACTATTCCGTAAAGAAAGTGTAATAAAATATTCAACGGAAAAATTAAAATTCTGACAACTTTTTGTAACAGCTTAGCGAAAACAATGTAATATATCAAGGAACCCGATATCATCGAGAGCATATATATACCTCTGAACGTGCCTTCGCTAAAATAATACAGAATCAAAATAAATATAATCGCATATGTAAATATAAATATAAAATCTTTTATTATGAGCAAAATCCGTTTTAAAACAATACTGATTTTTTTGATCAATTCTGTAATTGTATCGAAGAAAAAGGTTAGTAAAAATCCAATTATTACAGCAATCACGGAATTTTTCAACATTTCAAAAGGTAAAACTGCCATTATTTAAAAATTCTTGAGAGCAAAGTTTTCTTGTCACCCTCATAAGTATCGTAATAATTTATTCCGTTGAATTTTCCATTGATCTCAAGCTCCCCCTTTTCCACGTTCAGAATATTAATATGTATGTTTTCTCCATCTATGCTCATTTCACCGCATACAGTTTTTACGTTAACACTTTTTTCATCAAAATTGATGATTTCTTTAACGCCTGTAACACTGAGTCTTTCTCTTGAATTCAGAATTACGTTGTGATCCGGCTTTAAGGATCCTCCCTTTAAATCTGACATAAAAACACCTCCAGCCTTATATAGTCAAAAATATGCTGAAGGTGCTGAATTTATGAATTACTGAAGTACTTTGTAGAGGGATGACGCATCCTCTTTTAGTACGTGTTCTTTTACGTCAAGAACACAAATCTTAAGAGTTCTTGTTCCAAAAGTTATTTCAATTATATCGTTTTCTTTAACATCGTACGATGCTTTGGCGGGACGGCCGTTAACAGTAACGTGTGCATTATCGCAAGCCTCATTGGCAACTGTTCTTCTCTTTATAATTCTTGAAACCTTTAAAAACTTATCTAATCTCATAAATATCTCCACTTTAACAAATTATGGGCGGTTTACCGCC
>JAZNWX010000045.1:0-2371 GCA_045593575.1 Eubacteriales bacterium
TGGGGGATTGTTGTTTTTGTTAAGATTACAATCCCTCCGTCACGGCAAGCCGTGACACCTCCCTTTACACAAGGGAGGCTTACTGATTTTTCTAACTACCCTATAAACCCCAATTTATCTTCAAATTCAAATCAATACGAAACGTAAAAAACGACGTGAACTCCCCGCAAAAAAGCAGGCGGATTATCTCCGCCTGCTGTATTAATATCAAATTATTCTTCGTTAGCTTCGTTCTCTTCTTTAATCTTCATAGCAATATTCATAGGAACCTGCTCATAGCCTGTTTCTACAAATGAGAAGCTACCTCTACCCTGTGTCATAGCACGAAGTGTGATTGTGTAGTCAAGAATTTCTGCCTTGGGAATTGTTGCGTTGATTGTTGTGTAACCACGCTTAGCAGCGGGATCCATACCCATAACGCTACCACGTCTCTTGTTGAGGTTGGACATAACGTCACCAACGTAAGATTCGGGTACTGTTACTGCAAGATCGCCAACGGGCTCAAGAAGAACGGGGTTAGCGAGCTTCATACATTCCTTATATGCCAAGGCTGCAGCCATCTTAAAGGACATTTCGTTAGAGTCAACATCGTGGTAAGAACCGTCGAAGAGGTTAGCAGCGAGCTTGATTACGGGATAACCGTAAACACCCTTCTTCATAGAGTCCTCAAGACCCTTCTGAACTGCGGGATGGAAGTTCTTCGGAACGGAGCCACCAACTGTGGACTCTGTAAATGTAAGACCTTCTTCTTCACCGGGGAAGAATTCAATCTTAACGTCACCGTACTGACCGTGACCGCCGGACTGCTTCTTATGTTTACCCTGAACCTGAACTCTCTTTGTGATCATTTCACGGTAAGCGATCTTGGGAAGGTCGAGCTTAACGGATACGCCAAATCTGCTCTTAAGCTTTGCTTCGATAACGGAGATGTGCATATCGCCCATACCGTAAAGAACGAGCTGATGTGTTTCGGGATTGTTCTCGAACTTGATTGTCTTATCCTCTTCACCGAGCTTGGAGATACCAAGAGAAATCTTGTCCTCATCACCCTTTGAAAGAGGAGAAATTGACTGGGCCATAAAGGGCTCGGGATATGTTGTTCTTGCATAGTGAATGTCGCTGTTCCAAGCAAGTGTGTCGCCTGTATTTGTGTTTGCAAGCTTAGCTGTCATACCGATATCACCGCAGCAAAGAGTGTCAACCTCTGTCTGAGTCTTACCCTTAACGATATAGATGTGTGCCATCTTTTCGTTTGCATCTGTGCTTGTATTCTTAAGGAGCATATCCTTTCTGAGTGTACCGTTCATAACCTTAAAGAAGGACATCTTACCAACGAACGGGTCGGATACTGTTTTAAATACAAAGAGAGCTGTTTCGCCTTCTGTTTCGATTTCCTTTTCGTCGCCGCTTTCAAGGAGCTCTGTTCCCTTTGCTGTATGTCTGGGGAAGGACTCATCGATTACGTCAAGGAGTGACCAAACACCCCAAAGCTTTGTAGCTGCACCGCAAAGAACGGGAACGATCTCGCCGTGGATAACGCCCTCGTGAACTGCATTAAGAGCTTCCATAGGAGTGATCTCCTCGCCCTCAAAGTACTTCATCATAAGGTCTTCGTCTGTGGATGCAACTGCTTCCATAAGCATATCGCGATATTTTGCCATTGCCTCTTCGTTCTCTGCGGGAACGGGCTGAACGGAGTGCTGTCCCTTATCTGTAAAGATATGAGCCTCCTGCTTAATAAGGTCGATTGCACCAAGAACCTTGCCGTCTTTTACCATAGGAATGGTGAGAGGACAAATATTCTTACCGAACTTTTCGTGAAGAGAATCAAGAACTCTGCCGAATCTTGCTTCGTTATCGTCAAATTTGTTGATGAAGAATGCGGTGGGAAGCTTTGTTTCCTGAGCATAGTCCCAAGCAAGCTCTGTACCAACCTCGATGCCTGCCTTACCGTCAACAAGGATAAGTGCTGCATCAGCAACTCTGAGTGCCTGCTTAACTTCGCCTACGAAATCAAGGAAGCCGGGTGTGTCAAGAACGTTGATTTTTGTGTTCTTCCACATAAAAGGAGCAACCTTTGATGCGAGTGAGAAGCCACGCTTAATTTCTTCGGGATCATAGTCACAAACGGTTGTACCGTCGGGAACGTTACCGAATCTGTCAGAAGCACCCGCAATATGAAGCATTGCCTCTGCAAGAGAGGTTTTACCGCTTCCGCTGTGGCCGAGGAGTGCCACGTTTCTGATTCTTTTTGTTTCAATGTTTTGCATAGGAATTTACCTTGCCCGGCTTTTGCCGAGCCCTTTCAAATTAGTATGTAAAATGCCAAATTATTAACCAAAATATATATTTCGGGCAATTATTTTCCATC
>JAZNWX010000046.1:0-2181 GCA_045593575.1 Eubacteriales bacterium
GCACAAGAGGTTATAGGATTAATAGCACATACGGAAGTTATAGACAATGCAGTAGATCCTACGTGTAATAAAACCGGACTTACTGAAGGTAAACATTGCTCTGCATGTGGTGAAGTGCTTGTGGCTCAGACTTTAATCAATATAGTTGATCATGATTTTGTTGATGTAAATTGCAGTTATTGTGGTCTAAGTTTTCTTGCATATTTACGAGAAGAATTAACGGCTTTAAGCTATAGGAATAAGGAAATATCCAATATGCTTTACGGAGTATATGATTTAATGTGTGATGATCACTTTTGTAATTGTTGCATGGTAGATGGCTATATAACTGATACTCAGACGTATTCAAGCATGATCTCTGAATTTTTGTCCAGAATTGAAGAATACGAGCGTTCCGGTAATTTTGATGTTGAACAAATGGAGGACTTGAAGAGTGAGATTAAATACTGGTTTTCTAGTATTGAAGATGATTTCTCTAAAGCAACCGAATTGTGTACAAAGCTTGAAAATGGCGAGTTTGTTCATAGATAGATAATTTTGGTTTAAGGGAGCTTTTGCTCCCTTTTTTTGCTTCTGTTTTTTTGAAACTCATTGACTATTTGTTTTAATTATGCTATAATAATAAAGTTAGTTTACGAAAGGGGAGAAACAAAATGGACAAGTACAAAAAGCTACTATCAAACACTTTAATATTGACAATAGGCACGTTTTCATCAAAGCTGCTCGTCTATTTTTTGATGCCTCTGTATACGGCAATTCTTTCGGCAGAGGAGTATGGCACGGCTGATCTTATTACAAATGCCGCCAATTTGCTTATTCCGTTCTGCTGTATAGGAATAACTCACGGAGTTTTCCGTTTTGCCGCAGATAATGAAGAAAATCACAAAAAGGTTTTGTCCTCGGGCGTGACCGTTCTCCTTATATCAAGTACTGTATTTTTAGTACTTTCGCCGCTTATTTCCTTCATACCAAATTTCAGGAATTATGCGTGGCTTATCGCATTTTACGTTGTAAGCTCAAATCTCCACACTCTTTGCAAGGAGTATATCAGAGCAAGGGGCAGAATGAAGCTCTATGCTGTTCAAAGTATTCTCGGAACTGCACTTACAATTCTGTTCAATATACTTTTCCTTATCCCGATGAAGCTCGGTCTTGTCGGTTACGTGCTTTCAGTGGCGGTTGCCGATGCACTCGGCAGTATTTTCTTGATTATCTATGTCAAGATTTATAAGGATTTTTCGTTCAAATATGCGTCAAAATCCAAAATAAAAGAAATGCTTAAATACAGTTTGCCGATGATGCCCACAACGGTTATCTGGTGGATCACGAACGTTTCTGACAGATTTATGGTTTCCTATATTTGCGATTTGTCAGCGAACGGGCTCTATTCCGCAGCTTATAAAATACCAACGATAATTGCCCTTGTGGCAGGAGTTTTCAACGAGGCGTGGCAGCTTTCTGCCATCTCAGAGTCAAAGGACAGAGAAGAGGTAAGCAATTTCTTCTCGGCGGTTTTTGAAAGATACCAAGCTATTTTGTTCCTTGGATGCTCGGTTCTTATTCCGTTCACACCCTTGGCAACAAGAATATTGCTGGATAAATCTTATTTCAGTGCCTGGAGCTTTATGCCCGTGCTTCTGATTGCAACCGTTTTTTCATCTCTTGTAACCTTTATTGGAACGATCTACACAGTAAAAAAGAGAACCACTATGTCACTTGTGACCGCCGCCGCGGGTGCAGGACTTAATATTGCTCTTAATATTCTCCTGATTCCCGAAATGGGTGCACAGGGAGCAGGAATTGCAACTGCACTCAGCTATTTTGTGGTGTTTGTGCTGAGAGCCATTCACTCAAAATCATTTATGCCGTTCGACCTCAAGACAGGGAAGCTGTTGCTTAATACACTGTTCGTATCAATACAGGCATTCTTTATGATTATGAATTTGCCGTATAATATTTTGGTACAAATTTCACTGATGCTGGCTATGTGCATTATTAATGCAAATTCTATTATTTCGGCATTGAAAAAAGTGTTGAAAAAAATAATAAAAAATTAAAAAAATACTTGCATTTTAGAAAAAGTTGTGATATAATACACGATGTATGTGTATGTCACATAGATTATAGGGAATAGTCCGCTGCGACGCTCTGCATGAATATTCCGATTATTAAGGAGGGCCA
>JAZNWX010000047.1:0-2517 GCA_045593575.1 Eubacteriales bacterium
ACATAATTAGCAGCTTGAGTTAATGCTATTCTGGTGTAGTACACGTTATTCTCTTCAGCAGAAAGAATTTGGCAGTTGTGATAGAATCTATTAAATGCAGTTGCAACATCAAGAATATATCTTGTTACAACAGACGGCTCATATGAATCGAGTGCCTCAATCACTTTTTCAGGGAAACGTGCCAGAACTTTAACAAGCTCTCTTTCCTCATCAGCTGTAAAGGTTATTTCACCGTCAAGCTGTCTGTTTTTGGATTTTTCAAGCAATGAGCAAGTTCTTGCGTATGTATACTGAACGTATGGACCCGTGTTACCGTCAAACGAGAGTGCATCCTCAAGCACAAAATTAATATCTCTTATTCTATTACTTGAAAGATAGTAGAATACTATTGCACCAACACCCACAGCTTCGGCTACTTTGTCTTTGTTTTCAAGATCAGGATTCTTTTCATCCATAATCTCTGAAACCTTTTCAATCGCCTGAGCAAAGAGATCTTTGAGAAGAATAACGTTACCTGTTCTCGTTGCGAGCTTAGCACCGTTTATACTTACAGTACCATAAGGCACGTGAACAAGCTTATCGTGCCAATCATACTGCATAAGCTCAACCACCTTGAACCACTGTGCGAAGTGAAGACTTTGTCCCGCACTCGTAACATAGATAGCTTTGTCAAAATCATATGTCTGCTTTCTGTATACTGCTGCGGCAATATCACGGGTAGGATACAAGGTTGAACCGTCACGCTTAAGAATCAAGCAAGGAGGCATATTATATTCTTCAAGGTCAACTATAGACGCACCGTCATCAATCTTCAAAAGTCCCATATCTCGAAGCTTCTGAACCTGTGCCGGCATTTTATCGGTATAGAAGCTTTCGCCTTTATAGCTGTCAAATTCAATTCCAAGCTGACCGTACGTCTTCTTGTATTCAGCAATACTTATCTCGATAAACCATTTCCAAAGAGAGATGTTTTCTTCATCACCAAGCTCAAGCTTATGGAATTCGGCTCTCGCCTCGTCGTCAAGTGCAGGATTCTCTTCTGCTGCATGATGGAATTTTACATACAATTCAACGAGCTTATCTATACCACCCGCATTAATTGCATCCCTATCACCCCATTTTTTGTACGCAACAATCATTTTGCCAAACTGAGTTCCCCAGTCACCAAGATAATTTATGCCCACACAATTATATCCCACAAATTCGTGAAGCTTTTTA
Source organism: Eubacteriales bacterium (assembly GCA_045593575.1). GTDB lineage: Bacteria > Bacillota > Clostridia > Oscillospirales > CAG-272 > RGIG4608. The sequence goes on from JAZNWX010000047.1 coordinate 1,219, forward strand.
AGTGAGTGGCCAATAACTGTAGTACCGAGGTGGCCGATATGGAATGGCTTTGCAACGTTAGGAGAAGAATAATCGAGTACTACCGTCTTTCCCTTTCCAAAATCTGACGAACCGTAATTATTACCGTTCGCAATAACTTCCTTGCACAAGATATCCGCAAGATATGAATCGCTGATGCTGATGTTTAAATATCCGTTAACTGCTTCTGCTTTTTTGATAGCTGCATTGGAAATTCCATTTGCAATAATCTGAGCAATCTGAACGGGCGAACGACGGAGTGTTTTTGAAAGTTTAAAGCACGGGAGTGCCAAATCACCCATTGATGTATCGGGTGGATACTCAAACATACCTGAAACATCGTTCAATGAAATTTCTACGCCTTGAAAATTTGATTTAATAACATCTAACACATTGTTAGAAACTATTTTCTTGAAATTTTGCATATTTTTGCCTTTCTATATATAAATTGGATCGTTATCAAACTGACTTTGCTTCTACCATCATAGTTTTAATCTTTGCACCAATATTTTGTGCTATTTCGCTGCTGGTAGCTACAACAAATATGGTATCATCACCCGCAACACAACCGAGAATATCGTCAGATTTAATGTTATCTATACCTGTAGCTACAGCCTGAGCCATTCCCGCATGTGTTTTTATAACGATTATGTTCATAGCTGTATTAACGGAAATAATGAGATGAGTTAAAGAAGTATTTAATCTATTGATATCATTCATTCTCACTGAATGCGGAAAAACATAGTAGTAACCGTGAACACCGTCTGAAATCTTTGTAAGCTTCAACTCCTTGATATCTCTGGACATAGTTGCCTGGGTTGCTGTAAAACCGTTTTCCTTAAGTTTTCTAATAAGCTCATCCTGAGTATCGATTTTGTTATTTTCGATTATTTCCCTTATTTTTTCTTGACGTTCTTTTTTCATAACATTCTCCTTTATCCATTAAAATTATATCAATAATTATTTTTCATTTTTTGACTCAATATGCTGTAAAACGAGCAGTCTTTAAGTCTGACAAGCTTAACAGAAAGATCGGATTTGGATATCCTTACATCATCTTCTCTGAATAATTCGCAATTCGTTTTTCCATCAAGTGTAAGCATCAGCGATTTTTCTCTGACTGAAACATTCTTAATTCTCAGCGAGGTTTCATCTGAGAATATCAATTGACGTGCAATAAACGAGTGTGGACAAATAGGTGTAACAAGCATACATTTTACTTTGGGATCGGCAATTGAGCCCCCGGCACTCATGGCATAAGCCGTTGAACCGGTTGGTGTA
>JAZNWX010000048.1:0-2559 GCA_045593575.1 Eubacteriales bacterium
AAAGAAAAGCTAACAAAAGAAACGGCGAGATGCGCTCGTGCCGCGCGGGCACCACCTTTAAAAAGGTGGACGAAACAACAGCACAGAGTGAGGCGAACAAGGTGCGTGCGAACAGAGTACGTGAAAATTTTACCCGATTATACAAATTAATCTTGGAGAAACAATGAAGTACAACGAAATAAGAAGAAAAACTAAAAAATTAAAGATAGGTAACACCTTCATCGGTGGCGACTCGCCAATTGCCATTCAGTCAATGACCAATACCGATACCTGCGACAAGGTGGCTACTCTTGAACAGATTCGTGCCCTCCAGATTGCAGGCTGCGATATCGTCCGAATCACCGTTCCAACACTTGAGGCGGCTGATACGATACCCTATCTCAAAGAAAACGGAATTTATATCCCCATTGTTGCGGATATTCATTTCGACTACCGAATCGCACTCCGCTGTGCCGAGCTCGGTATTGACAAAATCAGAATTAATCCCGGTAATATCGGAAGTGATGACCGTGTCAAAGCGGTTGCAGACGCGTGCAGGGTGAGAAATATTCCGATCCGTATCGGAATTAATTCCGGCTCTTTGCAAAAAGATATTTTGGAAAAGCACGGTTCCCCCACCCCCGAAGCACTTTGCGAAAGTGCTTTTCGCCACATCGCACTCCTTGAAAAATACGGATTTGAGGATATAGTCGTGTCAATCAAGGCATCGAATGTGCCATCAATGATAAAAACAAACAAATTGCTTGCCGCAAGCTGTCCTTATAATATCCATCTCGGAGTTACCGAGGCGGGCGGTGAGCGAGCAGGCACCTTAAAGAGTGCTGTCGGCATCGGCTCGCTTCTTTGCGAGGGAATCGGTGACACCGTTCGCGTGTCCCTGACAGCCGATCCCGTGCGAGAGATAGCCGCTGCGAAGGATATTCTTTCGGCAGTTGAGATAGAGGGGCAGAGTGGAATGAAAATCGTTAGCTGTCCCACCTGCGGAAGAACTAAGATCGACCTTATATCACTTGCTGCAAGGTTTGAGGACGCGGCAAGGAGTGAGGGCTTACTCGACAAGCCGATTAAGGTTGCACTTATGGGCTGTGCTGTGAACGGCCCCGGCGAAGCGAGGGAGGCAGACATCGGAATTGCAGGTGGCATAGGTGAAGCACTGCTTTTCTCACACGGCGAGATAATTGAAAAGATACCGGAAGATAAGATAATTGATATATTGATACAGAGAATTAAAGAGATTTAAGTAAGAATTTTTCAGGTTTTAAAACAACGAATTGATAATTTAACGCTTTAATACAGCGAATGAAAGGTAAAAGGATAAAATATGGCAGCTAAGAGCTTTTTAGAGATATTCAATAAGTACATACCAAACGACACGGAGATAATTCGTGTCTTATCGTGCGTTAAGCAGACGTCAGTCCGTGCCGATAAGGAAAAGAGAATTATTCAGGCAGAGATCACACTTGACACTATTGTGCATAAGGAAGTCCTCTATCGCATAGAGAACGAGATAAAGGCGGCGTATTCGCTGAACCACGTTAAGCTCCTTCCCAAATATCCGCAGCAGCTTTTTGACAGGCAGTATTTTGCACAGATTTTGCTTGAAGCCGAGAGAGTGGGTGTTGTTGCCCGCGGATTTTTCGCATCAAGCGATTGGGAATTTTGCGGCGAGGAAATTACAGTAACCATTCCTTTCGTTTCGGGCGGAGTGCAGCTCCTTGAGAACGCAAGCACACCAAGTATTATCGAGAATATCATCTTCTCGGAATTCGGACTTAAATACAAGGTGAAGATAGTAAGTGATGCGAATGGTTCGAGCTACACGCAGGACAAGCTCAGAAATGAGCTGAGGGCACACGATAAAACCATTGTTGAGCAGTCTAAAAGATATGAGGCAGCCGCATCCTACGGTTCTGAAGCTGCAAAGAACGAAAAGGAGATCGCAGGAGCATCTCTTCCGAGAGTGACAACCCTTTTTGAAGGTGCAAAAGCTCTTTTTGAGGGTGGAATCTGCGAGATCGGATATAAAAAATTTGACATTTCATCTCCCGAATACGCATACGGTGAGGAATTTGACATAAATCCTATGCCCATCGCCACACTTAACGGATACTCGCAGGGAGTTGTGATCGTAGGCGAGGTCTTTGGTCTTACGCAGGAGCCCGCAAGACGCGGAAACAAGGTGTCAACAACCTTCTTCGTCTATGACGGTAATACCTCGATAGAGGTTCGTGCATACGAGGACACAGAAAAGAGTGCCCTTATCGCATCCGTTGCTAAATGTGGCTCGGCAATCGCACTTTACGGAAGAAGCGAGGTCGAAAAGAAGAAAGAGGGAGTGGGCAAGGACCTTATTTTCTCCTTCAACCACATAGCGAAGATCAAAGAGATAAAAAGAGAAGATAAATCAGAAGAAAAGAGAGTTGAACTCCACTTACATACACAGATGTCCGCGATGGATGCTCTTCTTCCACCCGAGGTGGCGGTAAAGAAGGCACACGAATGGGGACATCGCGCCGTTGCCATCACCGACCACGGAAACGTGCAGGCATATCAGATGGC
>JAZNWX010000049.1:0-10690 GCA_045593575.1 Eubacteriales bacterium
TTTAAAAAAGCGACGCAAAACAATCGCACAAAGTTTGCGGGGAAGTTTTTATTATCGCTCGAGATTCTATCACGCACCCAGCCGGACACGAAGTGTCATTCTGGAGCGAAGCGATAGAATCTCGGCTGGGTTCCCTCCAGAATGACAACGAGCGAGGGTAAACTGCTCGACAAACCCCAATTTATCAATCTATTATCTCATCAACTGCATCAGTAATTCTTGTGGCAACGGTCTCAACGTCACCGAAGGCGGAAATTATATATATGTTCTCCCCTTCTCTGCCCTTCAGCTCGTCAAAAACACTCAAAAACTTGTTTCTGACAGCTGTGAGCTTCTCTTTTGTTTCGTAAATCTCAGTTGTAGCCCTTCCCTTTGAAATTCTTTCAAGACTTTCCTCAGGGGTAAGGTCAAGAAATATGCAAGCATCGGGAGTTCTGATCTCGGGGCAGTCAAGATTCATGTGCTTTACCCACTCGAAATCCGTTTCACTTCCCTGATAAGCAAGCGAAGAATAATAATATCTATCGCAAAGCACGTCATATCCGTCCTCAAGCATCTTTTCGATACCCCATTTTTGATTTACGTTATGAAAGATACGGTCAAGCACGAACATTGCAGCCATCTCGCACGATGTTCTCTTGCTGACACCCGAAAGTGCATCGCGGAGCATTCCGCCCGTAAGAGAAATCGTCGGCTCGCTCGTAACGTAAATCTTTCTTCCCTTTGATTCCAGATATTCGCAGAGCTTCATTATCTGAGTGGTCTTGCCACTTCCGTCAATGCCCTCGAATACTATAAATTTTCCTTTGTTACTCATTTTACTTCTTAATCAAGTCACAACCAACGTATTTGCGAAGAACCTCGGGCACCACAACGCTTCCGTCAGCAAGCTGATTCTGCTCAACAAGTGCAGGAAGAACGCGGCTTGTCGCAAGGCCTGAGCCATTGAGGGTGTGCATAAATTCTACCTTTCCGTCAGCTCTGCGAACACGCATCATACCGCGGCGTGCCTGATAATCACGTGCGTTGGATACGGAAGAAACCTCTTTATATCCGTTCATTGAAGGAATGTTTATTTCAATATCGTAAGTTCTCGCCATTGATGCCGAGCAATCCTCTGCTGCGAGCTTAACTGTTCTGAAATGGAATCCAAGACCTGCAACAAGTGCCTCTGCCTTCTGAACAAGCTCATCAAAAGCTTCATCACTCTTTTCGGGAAGTGTGAACTGGAACATTTCAACCTTGTTGAACTGATGTCCTCTTACCATGCCTCTCTCGTCGGAACGGTAGGAGCCGGCCTCACGTCTGAAGCAAGGAGTATATGAGAAGAGCTTCTTGGGAAGGTCTGCCTCTGTCAAAATCTCGTTTCTGTAAAGAGATGCAAGGGCAGCTTCTGCTGTAGGAAGCATATATCTTGAACGGTCATCAACGGGATTTGCGATCTTAAATACCTCATCAGCAAATTTGGGGAATTGACCTGCAGTCACACCGCACTCGTATTCAAGCATATGAGGGGGCAAAATAAGCTCATATCCGTCTGCCCAGTGTGTATCAATAAAATAGTTGAGCAGTGCCCATTCAAGACGTGCACCCATTCCGCGATAGATCCAGAAGCCGCTACCGGAAAGCTTTGTACCTCTTTCATAGTCAATAAGACCAAGATCTGTGCAAAGATCAACGTGATTTTTGGGTTCGAAATCGAATTTATGGGGCTCTCCAAAATAACGGATGGGCTCGTTGTTCTCTTTTCCGCCGGGCTTAAGATCACGGTCGGGAAGGTTGGGAAGACCGAGAAGTACGCCCTGAAGCTGCACATCAACCTCTTTAAGCTCTGCGTCGATCTCCTTAGAACGTGCACCGAGCTTCTTCATCTCTGCAAAAATTGCGTTAACGTCCTTTCCTTCCTTCTTGTACTGAGGAATGAGCTTGTTAACTCTGTTCTGCTCTGCCTTAAGTGCTTCGGTTTCAGAAATAAGAGTTCTTCTTTTTGCATCAAGTGTTAAAATTTGTTCAATTTCTTCTTTGGCATCCTTACCCTTCATCGCAAGACGGGCGATGACCTCGTCAGGACATTCTTTAATATATTTAATGTCAAGCATTGTTGTTATCTCCTTTGTTATTAATTAAGACGAACATTTGTTCTTTTTCTCAAATATTCTCGAAAATTTCAGCTCCGCACACGCGTGAAAGCAAGGTTTCAAGGTCTTCATCAGAATCATAGGCAATTTCTACAACCTTTTTCTTCGATGTATTTACAATTTTTACCTTTCTGCCGAGAGTTTCACGGCTTCTCTTTTCCAGCTCGCGAAGATGAATTCTTGTCATAACTGTTGCGTTAACAGCATCCGCATCCTCGATGTCCTCTTGATCAGGAACGGAATTGAGCTTCTTAACCGCTGCCTCAACTTCACGAACACTGAGTTGCTTTTCAACAATTTTACCGGCAAGTGAAATCATGTCCTCTTCCGAGTTAAGGGCAAGAAGTGCTCTTGCGTGACCTGCTGAAATTTCATTGTTTTTAAGCATTTCAAGTACATTTTCAGGAAGATCGAGCAAACGAAGAAGATTTGCAACTGCAGAACGGCTCTTGCCAACCTGCTTTGATACCTGATCCTGAGTAAGTCCGAAACGGTCCATAAGTCCCTGGTATGCAAGTGCTTCTTCAACAGCATTGAGGTCTTCTCGCTGAATATTTTCAATTATTGAAACTTGAGCTATCTTTAAATCATCACCGTCAAGAATTACAGCAGGTATTTCATCAAGTCCCGCAAGCTTTGCAGCTCTCCAACGGCGTTCGCCGGCGATAATTTCATATGTGTCATCAATAATTTGGTCGGGTCTTACAATAATCGGTTGTAAAACACCGTGTTTTTGTATGCTTTCAGCCAAAGCTTCAAGAGATTCTCTCTCAAATGTCTTTCTGGGCTGATCGCGACGGGGCTCGATAGATGATATTTTGAGCATTTCGCCCGCACCTTTTTTACTCTCTATGAGATTATCGTCAAAGGTGTCGAAAATGCTTTTTCCAAGTCCTCTTGATTTTGCCATTTTTATTCCTTTCGCGCCATAATTGGCTTAATATTGATAATTTTGGGATGTTTTTGTAGTAAAAGCCAGGCATTTTGCCTTAAATTCGGGAAATAAGCTCCTTTGCTACCTCAAAGTACTCGTTTGCACCCTTGGAATGCTTGTCGTGATAATACACAGGTTTACCAAAGCCGGGAGCTTCTGAAAGCTTTACGTTTCTTGAAATAGTCGTATTGAACAGCTTGTCAGGATAGTATTTCTGAAGTTCATCCATAACCTGCATAGAGAGGAGCAGGCGCTTGTTATACATTGTAATGAGTATTCCAACGATATTCAAATCCTCATTATAGAGTTTTTTAACGCGTTTTGTAGTAGAAATAAGCTGAGAAAGTCCCTCAACTGCATAGAATTCCGCCTGCATAGGCACTAAAATTCCGTCACTCGCAACAAAAGCATTAACGGTGAGCATACCCAAAGAGGGCGGGCAGTCAATAATAATGTAGTCAAAATCACTTGAAATCGTCTTGAATGCGTCTTTGAGGTTATATTCGCTGCCTTCATCATTATAAAGGTCGAATTCAGCGCCTGAAAGTGACACATTTGTAGGAATTATTGAGAGATTTTGATAGTTTGTGGGCAAAACAACGTTTTTTATGTCCATTTCACCCGTTAAAACGTCTTTGATTGTGCCTTTTAATGATCTTTTGGGAATGCCAACTCCACTCGTGGCATTACCCTGGGGATCCAAGTCAACCAATAGTGTCTTTTTGCCAAGCAATCCAAGTGATGCAGCAACATTCACAGCCGATGTTGTCTTTCCAACACCACCTTTTTGGTTGGCAAAAGCAATAATTTTAGCCATTTTGTTCCTCCAATATATAAAAATTCAAATTCACATCAATTTAACCCCCAAATTCACGCTTGAGGGCAATATATGCGTTTACATTATATCACAAACAAAGTACAATTGCAATAGAAAATCACATTATTTTACTAAAATTATTGCATTTTTCTTTTTTTATGTTTCACGTGAAACATTTTGTATTTTTTGTTGTTTTTTGTTTCACGTGAAACATTTTACGACAAAGTCTAATTATTGTTTCACGTGAAACATTAGCGTCGCCATTAATGCAATTCAAACAATCACAAACAACAAAAAAAGAAGCTCTCGCGAGCTTCTTTTTTTATTACAGCGGACACTTTTTGATTTGAGCAAATTTTCTCGGGAAACGCGTGTGGGTTGCCGTCATTTTTTTCATAACGATTACACTTCTGTTCTCGATTACTTTTTCACCGTTAATTGCACCGATAAGTGATTTTTCGAATATCTTTGCATTTTCAAGTGAATTTGCACCCGCAAGCTGTCTGATAGCACTTCGTGAGATTTCAAGCTCATCTGCGGCACCCTTTGCCTTCATAGCAACGAGTGAGCCACCAATCTTAACAAATGGGATTGTAAGTTCACACAAAATTGGCAGGGAAGCAACAGCTCTTGCTGTTGCATAATCATATTTTTCTCTGTGTTCGGATTTGTTTGCAAATTCTTCTGCTCTCGCGGCAACAGCATTCACGTTGGACAGCCCAAGCATTTTTGACGTTTCGTCAACGTATCTGATTCGCTTTTCTGTGCTGTCAAGTGCAGTAATCTTCAAGTCAGGGCGAGCGACAGCAAGTGGCAGAGAAGGAAACCCGGCACCGCAGCCAACATCTATAATCGTTGAATTCGGCTCAAAATACTCCGAAATCAGCAAAGAATCCACCAAATGACGCAAAATTATACCGTCTTCATCAGTAATAGCTGTTAAATTCATCACTTTATTCACTTCAACAAGCCTCTCAGCAATTAAGAACATTTGTTCTTGTTGCCTCTCTGATAAAACAATGTTTGTGTTTTGTGCAAGAGCTATATTCAATTTGTTTATAAATAGATTTTTTTCCATAATCATTTGTTGTATACAAATCAACCACAGGTTGATTTTTTTATTTGTCACTCCAATTTATTTATTCATCGATCTGCACTTTAACGGTTTTCATTGTAGCAAATGCCTCTTCAACAAGCTCGTCAAACGGAAGCTTGTTTTCTTCCGCAATCACCTTTTCAAGCTCGGGCTTGGTTTTGGGATGCTTGGGAGTGAATACCGTACAGCAATCCTCATAGGGAAGAATTGAGGTTGCAAAAGCACCGATTTTTCTCGAAATTTGCACAATTTCTTCCTTATCCATACCAATACAGGGGCGGAAAACGGGAATTTCAGCAACCGCATCCGTAACACCGATTGCCTGCATCGTCTGGCTTGCGACTTGGCCCACGCTCTCACCCGTGATGAGTGCACCGCAATTGTATTTTGCGGCAACCTTATTTGCAAGTGCAACCATATATCTTCTGAGCAAAAGTGTGAAATATTCCTCGTTACAATGCTTAACGAGTTCTTCTTGAATATGTGTCAGAGAAATAATATGAACATAGATCTCGCCCGAATAGTCGGATACTATCTTTGCAAGATCAAGCACCTTTTGAAGAGCTCTTTCGCTTGTATAAGGGAATGACTCAAAATGAACCGCCTCGAGTTTTACACCGCGTTTTGCCATCATATATCCTGCAACAGGTGAGTCAATTCCGCCGGATAGGAGCAAAAGTCCCTTACCGTTGGTACCGACGGGCATTCCACCCGCACCCTTGTGATGACCTGCATATATGTAAGCTGCCCTCTCTCTTATTTCAACCTTGACAACAATGTCGGGATTTTTAACATCAACCCCAACACGCGGGTTCGTCTCAAGCAAAACACCGCCGATTTCACGTGAAATATCCATCGAATCAAGAGGGAAGCGCTTGTCGCTTCTTTTTGCCTCAACCTTAAAAGTTCTGTATTTTCTTATTGCGGGAGCAATAAACTCGCGTGCGGCAGATGATATTGCCTCCATTGATTTTTCGCAAACGTAAGCACGTGCAATAGCAACAATGCCAAAGACCTTTTGCGCCTCCTCAAGCATTGCATCCATATCGCAAAAATCGTCAAGCGGCTCAATATATACCGTGCTTTGAGCGCGCAGAACCTCAAAATTTCCGCATTTTTTAGCCCTTTTGCGCAATTCCTTGCAAAGTGTATCCTCGAAATACGCACGGTTAGCACCCTTCAGCACAATCTCGCCGTATTTGCAAAGCAAAACCTCGTTCATTATTTATCTTCCTTTCGGTTATCTTCAGTATCTGTTTCGTAAAACTTTTCAATATTTATATGCGTGCTTATATCCTGCACAGCACGAATGTCCTTAAGTATCGGGTTAAAACCGTTAGCATCAAGCACAATATGTTCAACCAGATGTATTCCCAGCATATCCAGCTCTCGCTCAAGCAGGGAAGTAAAATTCACATCTGCTTGTGATGCCTCCGTTCCGCCGTGAGGATGGTTGTGGAACAAAACAACAGCACTCGAACGCTTGACAATGCAAAGCTCCATTATATTTCTGACAAGCGGCTTCGCCTCATCAAGTGTTCCAACGGACACAAGGCAGGTATCAATAACGTTCAGGGAGTTGTCGGTAAAGGTTGCATAAAGCACCTCTTTTACCGAGCCGAAAATCCTGTTTCTGCCATAATCAACAGCTTTCAAAAGCGTGCTGATGCACTGTGGCGCCTTGTTCTTTTCCTCAGTATATCTTTGTGCAATCACCATAATCAGCTTGATTAGTGCTGCGGATTCATCACCTATCCCTCTGATTTGTTTCAGTTCATCCACACTTGCCTCGGCCAATTTTTCAATCGAGCCAAACCGTTCGCAAATCTCGTGAGCGATATCGTTGGTGTTTCTGCGTGGTATCGCATAAAAGAGCAACAGCTCTATCAATTCGTGATCAGCAAAGCCCTCGCCAAAAGTATCCAAAAATCTTCTTTTATGTCTTTTTCTATGTTCTCTATGTTGCGTTTGCATCACACAACTCCTTGTGCTTTCATTGCTTGTGCAACCTTTAAGAAGCCGGCAATATTAGCACCCGCAACAAGATTCTTAGACATTTCGTATTCTTTTGCTGCCTGAGAACAGTTCATATATATATTAATCATAATTTGATGCAATTTTGCATCAACCTCATCAAACGTCCAGGAATATCTCATCGAATTCTGACTCATTTCAAGGGCACTTGTTGCAACACCGCCCGCATTTGCCGCCTTAGCCGGAGCAAAAAGGACACCGCTTGCGAGGAAAAACGCAACCGCATCGGGAGTGCAGGGCATATTAGCACCCTCACCCACGCAAAAACAACCGTTTTTAACAAGATTTTTAGCACCGTCTATATCAAGCTCGTTCTGTGTTGCACAGGGAAGAGCGATATCGCAGGGAACACTCCATATATTTTTGCATCCCACACGGTAAACCGCACTGTCCCTCTCGATCGCATATTCGCTGATCCTCGCTCTGTTTTGTTCCTTAATTTCTTTGATAAGAGAAAGATCAATTCCCTCATCATCGTAGATATATCCGTCAGAGTCGCTCATAGCAACAACATTTGCTCCAAGCTCCATCGCCTTTTGTGCAGCATAAATTGCCACGTTTCCCGAGCCGGAAATAACAACCCTTGCATCCTTAAAGGATTTTTGGTTGTCACGGAGCATCTCGTCAACAAAATAGCAGAGTCCGAACCCCGTTGCTTCCTTTCTCGCAAGAGAGCCTCCATAGGTCAGGCCCTTGCCCGTGAGAACACCTGCGTATTCGTCGCGAAGACGTTTGTACTGACCGAACATATATCCAATTTCTCTTGCTCCAACTCCGATGTCACCCGCAGGAACGTCGGTATCAGCACCGATATATTTTGAAAGCTCAGTCATAAAGCTTTGGCAAAAACGCATAATTTCAAGATCGCTCTTGCCCTTGGGATCAAAGTCGGATCCACCCTTGCCTCCGCCAATCGGAAGACCTGTAAGGGAATTTTTAAACGTCTGTTCAAAGCCCAAAAACTTGATTATGCTCTCGTTAACAGAGGGATGAAAACGAATTCCACCCTTATATGGGCCTATCGCACTGTTAAATTGAACTCTGAAGCCACGATTAACACGGACTTTCCCGTTATCGTCAACCCACGGAACACGGAACTTTATAATTCTTTCGGGTTCAACTATCATATCAAGCACACCACTCTCAATGTATTCGGGATGCTTTTCAATGACGGGCTCAAGAGATTCAAGCACCTCATAAACTGCCTGATGAAATTCTGCCTCACCGGGATTTCGAGCTTTGATTTCATCTATTAAATTTAAAATATACTCATTTGTGATTGCCATGGTATTCCTCCTGACATTACTTTCTATTAATATGATATATAAATAATTGCTTAATTATATCAAAACCGCGACATTTTGTCAAGATTTTGAGTATGCGAATATCAACCGACCGTTATCTTTTATCAATCAGCTCAATAAATTCCTTTGAGAGCCTTGCTTTGTACATTTTTGGTGCAAATTCGATAATTTCCTCAAATCCCGCCTTAGCTTCATCATATCTTTCGAGCTTGTAAAGAGAAACCGCACGGTAAAAGCTCACGTTGATTTTTGTGAGGTTGTGATTCTGCTTTTTAATATCAAGCTCCTTAATGTCTATGTCGCAAACGTCAACTACGTATTCGTAGTCATCGTCAGCAAATGCATCAAATTTTTCAAAAACACTGAAATTATTAAATGTATATTGATATTTAGGGTTATCTCTCTTCAAGCTGTTGAATTTTTTATATACACCGGGGAGCTTATCATATTCACCGCGTTCAAAATAAACGTATCCGCGGCGGTAAAGACTGTTACACAAATCAAGAGGGTGGCTGGATTTTTTATCCATTTCGTCAACCAGATTCAAAATTTCGTCGTGCTTGCCCGATGACATATACAAAAGCATTTTGTGTCTGTTCGATTTTTTAAGCACACCGAGTGAGAGAATCTCTTCAAACTTTTCGGGATCAAGCTCCTCATAAATCACGTTTTCAAAGAAAATTTTACGTAATTTATCAAATGGGGCACGAATGGTTGTGCCAAGAGCCACAATTCCGAGCATAGCTATAATTATGCTGCTCTTCATAAAGATAAATATGAGGAAGAAGAGAGCAAGAGCATAGAGAAGCACAGCAAGAGCACAGCTCAATCTGTACATATTGACAATTTGTTTTGCAGTTTTGTTTTTCATAAGTAATAACCTCTTTTTTATAAATTTTCTTTCAAAAGCTCGCGAAGCCACTCGTCAAGATTTTCAATCGGCTCAAAGCTTGGCTCGTAAACTATAAATTTTCCTTCTCTGTGTGTGTCAACAAGCTCCGCATCTCGCAAGACCGCAAGATGACGGGAAATCGCAGGGGGAGAAATATCAAAACGCTCGGCAATTTCACCCACGGTTTTGTTACCTTTTTTGAGCATTTTCAGTATTTCTCTGCGAGTTGGATCACAAAGGGCTAAAAGCGTTTTTTGAATCATTTTTGCACCTCGCTGAAATATCGTGATTTGAAATCTCAATTCATCACATTTAACAATTAAGTTAAATGTTAATTGTATTATACCACAGTCTTGATCTGTTGTCAATCACAGGTGGGAAAATTTTTCTCAAAAAAATCTCGAAAAATATCAAAAATAAGGATTGACGGAAGGCAATATTTGTTGTATAATCATTATCACGAAATTAAAATTTTTATTTCCCATTTACGAAGTAAATGAGGAATTATTCCAGAGGCGCGCTATGATAAAGTTTAAAAATTGGATGTATATGAACGTCGGCATCGTTCTTATTGCCTGTGCAACGTACTTCTTTTTGGTTCCAAACAAATTTGTTACGGGTGGAATGACCGGCCTTTCGACCGTTCTCGGTTCCGTCACAGAGATCCCAACGTCAACGTGGCTTATGTGCCTTAACGTAACGATGCTGATAATCGGCTTTATTTTTCTCGGAAAACAGACGGGGCTGTGGACGGTTTACTGCAGCTTGGGATATTCAGGAATTATGATGATTTTTGAGAAGATAATCCCCGTTGATCACCCCCTGACTGACGAGTCGTTTATGGAGCTTTGCGTCGGCATTTTGATTTATGCCGTGGGAACGGCAATAATATTCTATGCAGGTGCTTCGAGCGGCGGCATGGATATTATGGCACTCATAATTCAGAAATATGCCAAGATGGACGTTGGCAGAGCAGTACTTTTTGTTAATATGTTTATTGCTCTTGGCTCTCTTTTCGTAATCCCCGGAATTGAGAGAGGAATACTTTCACTTGTGGGCTTGTTTGCCAACTCATTTATTATTGATAGCGTTATCGATAATTTCCATTCCTGCAAATACTTCGTTGTTATTACCGACAAAACCGAGCTTGTTTCCGAGTACATAATGAATCAGCTTCATCACGGTGTAACCGTAACAGATGCAGTTGGTGCATACACACAGACAAAGAAGGGTATGGTACACACGGTTTGCCGCAGATACGAAGCAATAAAGCTCCGTGCGGCGATTAAAGAAATCGACGAAAACGCATTTATAGTTGTAACAACAAGCAGCGAAATAATCGGTAAAGGATTCAGAAGTGTATAAAACAAAAGAGGAGCAACGCTCCTCTTTTTTTGTATATCTGATTTATCTGCTCGTTGTTCGCACTCGCCAAGCGGTTGTTTCGTCCACCTTTTCAAAGGTGGCGCCCCACG
>JAZNWX010000050.1:0-2939 GCA_045593575.1 Eubacteriales bacterium
GCCATGTCGTTCTGTGAGCCAAGGAGTTGCTTGCTTTTGTTGTCTTCCTAAGACCGCTTGGCCTCCGACTTTAGGAGGAGATGTTCCTTTTTTCATCTTCTTCGTTTGTAAAATAGGGAACGGCAAAAATGATTACAGATCCGTTGAAAATTCCTCTGTTTTGCAAAAGATACGGGCGAATAATTTCACATTCGTCAAGATGCAGACAGGAAACAAGGTCAATATTCAGCTTTATGAGATGAGATTTAACGAAATTGAACATAAGTACCCCCTTTGTGATAGTGTAATAATTATACATCAATAAGTGCACTTTTTCAATAGAAAACAGCAAAATTTTTTAATATTTTTTTATTAATAAAAAAATATTAAAATTTATAATATTAAATACAAGGGTAAAAATCGTTCAAAAATCGTTCATATTTTTGGTATAAAATACAATCTAATATGTTTTAATTATGGAGAGCTTATGACGTCAACTGATATTTTGATTTGTCCCGTATGCAAAAAAACGCTTTTCAGAGAAGAAAAAAGTTACTTTTGCTGCGGTGAAAAAAGGCATTGCTATGATATATCCTCAAGCGGACACGTAAATCTTTGTCCGGGCAGAGCCACAGGCGGAGATGACAAAAAAGCAGTGCGTTCAAGAACTGAATTTTTAAATCTCGGATATTACAGACCTATAGCGGATAAGCTGTGTGAGATACTCCGTGATTTGAATAGTGATAGTGCTTTTGTGGATGCCGGGTGCGGTGAGGGTTATTATACGAACATAATTGCCGCTTTAACAGGTGCGAGAGCGTATGGCTTTGACCTTTCAAAAGAAGCTGTGATCTCCGCTTCAAAAAGTGCTAAAAGGCAGGGAATAAGCAACGTAATTTTTGGTGTTGGCGGTATATACGAGCTTCCCGTTGCTTCGGGCAGCGCTGATGCGATCGTCAATATTTTTGCTCCCTGTGCCGAGAGTGAATTTACACGCGTGTTAAAGAACGGTGGAAGATTGATAGTCGTTACTGCGGGAAAAAATCATCTTTACGGACTAAAAAAGGCAGTATATGATACGGTATATCTGAACGAGGAGCGTGCGGATATGCCTCAGAATATGGTTTTGAGAGAAAAGTACAATCTTCACTACACGATTAACCTCGATAACTCAGAGGCAATAAAAAACTTGTTTTCTATGACACCTTACAGCTATAGAACAAGTGAAAAAGATATGGCGAAATTACTTGCATTAAGAACACTCGAAACAGAGGTTGAATTTGATATTTTTGTTTACGGAAAGGAAGATAAAGAATGAGAATATCGTTAATCGTGCCGATGTATAATGAAAGCTCAATTATTGCAGATACTGCGAGGGAGCTTCACAGATATATGTCCGAAAATTTCGGCTCCGACTATGAAATTATTTTTGCCGATGACGGGAGTAAGGACGGTTCTGCTGATATAGTCAATGGTTTAAGCTTGCCCAATGTCAAGGTGGTTGGCTATCAAAGCAATCAAGGTAAGGGATGTGCTGTTCGCCACGGAGTACTGGCATCCTGCGGTGACATAGTGATATTCACAGATGCAGACCTTGCATACGGTGTTGACGTTATTGCCGATGCTGTAAATATTCTTGAAAGAAAAGAGTACAATGTCTTAGTTGCCTCACGTGCCAAGCACAAGGAGGGATATGAAGGGTACACACCAATAAGAAAGCTGGCTTCAAAAACCTATATTAAGGTGCTTAATCTCTTTGGAGGAATTAAGATTTCTGATGCTCAATGCGGATTTAAAGCATTCGAAGGAGAAACCGGTAGAAGAATATTCTCACTTTGCAAAACAAACAATTTTGCATTTGACCTTGAGGTGATACTCTGGGCACAGAAAATGAAGCTGAAAATATATGAAATGCCCGCCAAAATAATCAACCACAGAGAGTCTAAGGTAAACGTTTTGAAGGACGCTTTCAGAATGCTCAAGGAAATTTCTGTAATTAAAAGAAATATCAGGAAAACCAACGTCTGAAAATCCGACTTTTTACGGTAAATATACTAAAATTATATTAAAATATTTGATTTAACCCTTGCAATTTTCGTTGTATTGTGGTAAGATTATCTTAAGAATACAAAAATTACTTATACGGAGGAACGTATGGCATTACAATGGATACTCTTGGCTTTCTTTCTGATGGCAGTTGTCAGAAATGTAGCCAAGGCGATGCGCAACCCTATGCTTAAGAACATTTTGCGTCTTATAAGCTTAATCGTTGCATTTATTATCACTCTTATTTTGCAGTATAGCGGAGTGTTCCAAGGATTGATTAGTCTTTTGGTTGAAAAATTGGAGCTTGCATCGAAGGTGCCCGAATTCCAGGGAGTAGTAGCTAATGCTATTAAATTCCTTTTGCCCTTCTGCACAACAATTCTTTCTCCACTGATCTTTGTTCTGGTATTCCATCTTATCTTCTTGATTTTGAGACTTGTGCACGGTAATCTCACATATGCATTCATCAAAAGCAGAAGACGTAAAAAAGAGATCATAGAATTAAAGAAAGCACTCGCAGAAGAGAAAAAGGTGATGAAACAGGCAATCACCGATAATGAAGAAAGATTCTTGTCCGTTATTGATCAGATGGCTATTGATAACCCCGAGATTGGTTCATACGAATATGAATCTCTCACTGAGGAAGAGATTGACAGATTGGTTAAGAACAGAGTAAAAGAGGACAAGAAGAGAAGAAAGAAAGAGGGCTTCTTCGCAGAAAGTGCTGACAATAAGGCAGTTTCCATTATCTGCGGTGTTGTTTGCGGTTTCCTCCTTTTCGGTATCAACTGGATGGGTATGTTCCATACGATGGACGTTCTTTCAGGTGTTACTGATGGAATAAAAGGAACAAATGCTGATGACACTAAGATTTATCAGATAGTTGAAATGGTTGACAAACAGATCGTCGATCC
>JAZNWX010000051.1:0-3831 GCA_045593575.1 Eubacteriales bacterium
GTGATATCGCGATGGTATTCCAGAACTATGCGCTTTATCCTCACCTTACAGTATTTGAGAACATGGCGTTCAGCCTTAGACTCAAGAAGGTACCTCAGGATGAAGTATACGATAAGGTAACAAAGGCAGCTGAGATCCTCGGTATTACAGAGTATCTCACAAGAAAGCCACGTGCACTTTCCGGTGGTCAGAGACAGAGAGTTGCTATCGGACGCGCTATGGTTCGTGACAGTAAGGTATTCCTCATGGACGAACCTCTTTCCAACCTTGACGCAAAGCTCCGTAACCAGATGAGAGCTGAGATCATCCTTCTTCGTCAGAAGATCGACACCACCTTCGTATACGTAACACACGACCAGACCGAAGCTATGACTCTCGGTGACCGTATTGTTATTATGAAGGACGGATATATTCAGCAGGTTGGAACACCTACACAGGTTTTCGATATGCCTCTTAACCTCTTTGTTGCTGAATTTATCGGTGCACCCAAGATGAATACATTCAGAACCGATCTCATTTATGATAACGGCAGATACTATATCACACCTTACGGTGCACATATTGAAGTGACAGGCGAAAAGGCAGAAATGCTTGCAAGAAGAAATATTCGTTCAAGAGATATTGTTCTCGGTGTTCGTCCTGAGCATATCACACTTACTGATAGAGATAATCCTGCAGCAATTCCTTGCACAATTCAGGTTAACGAAATGATGGGTAGTGAGCTTCATCTTCACGTTCTTGTTGAGGGCGGTGACAAGCTCATCGTTAGAATTCCCACGGTTTCTCTTACAGATGAAGAACGTAGATACTTATCTTATGGCTCAAAAATCTACGTAACATTTGAGGGCAAGGTAATGCATTTCTTCGATCCTAAGACCGAAAGAAATCTTCTTGTATAATAAAAATAAAAAATAAGGCATTATCCTTTTGGATAATGCCTTTTATTTATATTTTTCCCGAATTGATATCGTCAATAAATTGAGCCATTCGTTCAAGACCTTCTGTGATGTGATGCACGGAATAAGCATACGAAATTCGAGCAAATCCTGTTCCGCTTGCACCGAAAGCTTCACCCGGAACAATAGCTACGTGATAGCGTTTAAGAAGCTCGGAGCAAAACTCCTCGCCACTCATACCGAACTGCGAGATCTTAGGGAAAATATAGAATGCACCCTTGGGCTCAAAGCTTTCGATGCCCATATCAAGCAGCTTGTTGTAAATCAAAGTTCTTCTGCGATCGTATTCTGCAATCATATATGCAATATCGCTGTCACCGTTACGAAGTGCGGAAATTGCTGCAAACTGAGACATTGTGGGACTTGACATAATCTCGTACTGATGTATTTTTAGCATCTGTGCAGTAATTTGGGATGGAGCGCACACCCAGCCAAGACGCCATCCCGTCATAGCAAATGCCTTTGAGAATCCGTTTACAACGATTGTGCGTTCTCTCATTCCTTCAATTGATGCAATTGAACAATGCTTTGAGCCATATGTCATTTCTGCATAGATTTCGTCTGAGAGAATAATGATATTTGTATCCTTAACTATTTCTGCAATCTCGATAAGCTCTTCCTTTGTCATTATAGCACCCGTTGGATTGTTTGGAAAGGGAAGAACAATCATTTTTGTTTTTGGAGTTATTAAGGATTTTAGTTGTTGAGGATCAATTTTGAATTCATCCTCAAAATAGGTTTCAAGAATTATTGGAGTAGCTCCTGCCATTTTTGCTAACGGTTCGTAGCAAACAAATGATGGAGTTGGAATAATTACTTCATCGCCAACATCAAGCGTAGCTCTCATAGCTATATCTATAGCCTCAGAGCCACCGACTGTGACTATTATTTCAGAAAGAGGATCGTAAGAAAGACCAAATTTTCTGCACATATATTTGTCAATCTCACGGCGAAGCTCTTCAAGACCTGCATTTGCGGTATAGAAGGTTTTTCCTGTTTCCAAGCTCTGAATACCTGCCTCGCGGATATGCCAAGGAGTAACGAAGTCAGGCTGACCGACGGTCAGAGATATAACGTCCGTCATATCGGGGGTGATCATATCGAAATACTTTCTGATACCCGATTTTGGAATATCCACAATTTTTTGCGGAAGTATTTTGCTGTAGTCGATCATTCGCCAAAAATCTCTCTTTCATCCACCTCGGGCTTTGAACCGTAAATTACACCCTTGTCCTTGTATCTTCTTAATACAAAGTGAGTTGAAGTGGTTTGAATATGTGAAATGGGAGAGAGCTTTTCTGCAACGAAGAGTGCAACCTCACGCAGAGTTTTTCCCTCAATTATTATGGCAAAATCAAATCCGCCTGAAATGAGATAAAGGCTCTCAACTTCGGGATAATTGTATATTTTCTCTGCAATTCTGTCAAATCCACGCTCGGGCTGAGGGGTGGTTTTAACCTCGATAATAGCAGTAACGTACTCACGGGATGTTTTGTCCCAGTCAACAAGTGTCTTGTAGCCGAGAATAACACCCTGCTTTTCGTAATCAAGAATCATTTTCTTTATATCGCCTACTTCCTTGTCAAGCATTTTTGAGAGGTGCTCAGGAGTAAGTGTAGCATCATTTTCAAGTAATGTGAGTAATTTATTTTCCATAATAAATGCTCCTTTTTTAAAATTACAAGTATTATATCATATTTTTGACTTTTCGTAAAGAGTTTTATTGTTTTTTGTTGCAAGTTTTAAAAAAATATTGTATAATGTTTAAGGAAAGGCGGTGAGCAAATGAACGATAATTATCTTTTACATAATAAAACTGCCCAAAAGCTGTATTTTGAATATGCAAAGGATCTGCCGATAATCGCACTTTGCTCACAGATTAAAGTGAGCGAAAGGATATACAATAATATTAGCGAAGTATTTTTATCTAACGATCCTTACAAGCTGGATGCAATGCGTGAGTGCGGTGTGGATGAAAAATTCATCACAGGAGATGCATCAGATTACGAGAAATTTAAAGCTTTTTGCTCTGTTTTGCCAAAATTTGCAGGGCATCCTCTTTACTTACTTTGTCATATTGAACTTCAAAAGTTTTTTAATTGCAAACTGTCAATCTGCGAGGATAATTGTGATTTAATTTGGCACGAAGTTAATGCTCAAATTTCAAACGATATAATAAGTGAAAAATTATTATTAGACCAAAACAATATCAAATATCACTCTTTTTTGCATTTATCTTGGGTTGAAGAATTATATTTAAATGAAGAAATAGTTGACTTGCCAACTTTGGAAAATGCTTTGATTAATCATATTAAAAATGCAGATAAAAACGGATGTAGAATTGCTCTTTATGATGCTTTTTCTAATTTTATAAAGCCCAATCCCTATGTTGCTAATGAAATAGTTAAAAGAATGAAAGCCCATGATTTAGGTATTGAAATCGAAGATTTTGATTTTTTGAATATGCAAATAATTCGTACTCTTGGCACTGAATATAAAAAACTTGGTTGGAAGTGGTTGTTAAAGGGAAGTGATGTTGACGAAGATGCGATTACTTATCTTGATAATAATAATGCTTTGCCTAAAACAAATCCCTACATCCAGTTCGAAATAGGACAAAGTGAAGATTATCTTGAATTACAGCTGATGGGGTATGCAAGTAAACATCCAATAGGCAATTTAATTTGTACTGTAAATATTGCAGATAATTCACTTTCATATGCCCGTAATGATTACTTTCGTCGAACCCTTTGTAATATTATTGGCAAGTGGGTAGAGAACGGCGAATACACCTCTGACGAAAAAACATTAAAAAAAATAATAGAAGATATTTTATATAACAACTTAAAAGAAGCCATCAGCTGATGGCTTCTTT
>JAZNWX010000052.1:0-2817 GCA_045593575.1 Eubacteriales bacterium
AGAGTTAAAATGTCGTCTCCCTCCTGCAATTCTTCTTCAATAAAACCGTTATTTTTGTCACTCATCTTTTTACCCCTTAAATTTGTTTTTGAACTGATTTGTATTCATCATAGTATTTGTAATAGGGACATTGTTTACCCTTGCTTTGTGAAAAGCGAACATACTCATCCTCGTCAAGATTTATTGTACAAACGTTTTCCTCATATTCTTCATCATAGTCAAAATAAACACAACTTTCGCAAAGAGTCATAAATGCATTTCCTTTCACAAAAACTTTACAATTCATTATACCATAATACGTTAAAAAATGCAAGAGCTTTATTGACATCGCACTTAAGATATGATATAATTTATCGTTAGTAAATTACTTGTTTATATAGAGAGGTATCACAATGAAACAAAGAAAGCTTGATACTATTTGCGTGCAGGGAGCATACAATCCGAAAAGCGGTGAAGCAAGAGTGTGCCCCGTTGTTAAAAGCACAACCTTTTATTATGAAAAGGCACAGGATATGGCAGATCTGTTTGATCTTAAAAGCGAGGGCTTTTTCTATTCAAGAATAGGAAACCCCACACTCAGTGCATTTGAAGACAAGCTCGCACTTCTTGAGGGAGGTACGGGTGCTATTGCCTGTGCATCCGGAATGAGTGCAACTCTTCTTGCAGTTCTTAATGTGTGCAACGCAGGAGATAACATCGTTTCTGCTTCTGCAGTTTACGGTGGAACGTATAATCTTTTTTCGGTAACACTTAAAAAATACGGAATAGAAACCAGATTTTTTGATCCCGATGACACAGCAGAAAATATCGAAAAGCTCATTGACGGGCATACCAAGGTGATTTTTGCAGAAACTATTGCTAATCCAACAATAGTCGTGCTTGATTTTGATAAGATTTCAGCTATCGCAAAAAAGCACGGAGTACTTTTTATGGTGGATAACACACTTGTTACTCCCGTTTTATGTAAGCCGCTTGATTTCGGAGCAAATGTTGTGCTTTATTCCTCGTCAAAGTATCTTGACGGACACGCAGTTGCACTTGGTGGTGCAGTTGTTGACGGAGGTAATTTCGACTTTGCGTCAAGTGATCGTTATCCGGAGTTTAATACTCCCGACGAGAGCTATCACGGGCTCGTTTATTCGACTCTTGGAAACAAGGCATTCGGCACCAAGTGCAGAGTGCAGATGATGCGTGATCTCGGTGCGATTATGAGTCCCGAAAATGCGTTTTTAACAAATTTGGGAATGGAAACACTTGCACTCAGAATGGAAAGACACTCATCAAATGCAGCCAAGGTTGCGAAATTCCTTGAACAGCACGAAAAGGTTGAGTGGGTTAAATACGGATCACTTGAGAATGATAAATATCACGCACTGGCTGAAAAATATATGCCGAATGGGCAGGGAGGAATGCTCAGCTTTGGTGTTAAGGGCGGCTCCGATGCCGCAACGGTGGTTATGGAGGGACTTAAGATGATTGCAATAGTAACTCACGTTGCAGACGTGCGTTCCTGTGTTCTTCATCCTGCGTCAACAACACACCGTCAGCTCTCAAAGGCAGATCTTGAAAATATCGGTATTGCCGATAATCTTATACGTTTATCCGTTGGAATTGAAAATGCCACGGATATTATTGCCGACCTTGAGGGAGCACTTTCTCAAATATAATCAGATAAGGAAATAAGAAATGCCAATTATCATACCGCAGGATATGCCTGCTTATTCTACACTCGCATCAGAGAATATATTTGTAATGAATGAGCTGAGAGCCGAAAGACAGGATATAAGACCGATAGAAATAGCAATTCTCAATCTTATGCCAACAAAGATCGAAACGGAAACGCAGCTTATAAGAATGCTGTCAAATTCTCCGCTTCAAATCAGAGTAACACTCGTTGGAACGCAGTCCTACGTGGGCACGCACGCTCCCGAGCATCATCTGGACAAATTCTATAAGACGTTTGACGAGATAAAGGAAAGACGCTTTGACGGAATGATCATCACGGGGGCACCCGTTGAGACTATTCCGTTTGAGGAGGTAAAATATTGGAACGAGCTGACAAAAATACTTGATTTTGCACGCACTAACGTTCAAAGCACAGTCTTTATTTGTTGGGGAGCACAGGCTGCACTTCATTATTATTACGGACTTGAAAAAACGGAGCTTGAGAAAAAGGTGTTTGGGATTTTCCCGCACGAAAAGGTAATGAGATACGATCCGCTGATGAAGGGAACTGTTAAGTATATAAATATTCCGCACTCCCGCCATACAGAGATTAGTGAGCTTGAAATTGCAAAGATTGATGACCTTGTAACTCTGGCAAGAAGCGACGAGGTTGGAGCTTCGATTTTACGTTCGCGTGATGGCAGACAGGTGTATTTCATGGGACATCTTGAATACAGTAAAGAAACGCTCAAAACAGAGTATTTCCGTGACGTAGCAAAGGGATTGCCCATTGATCCTCCGAAGAATTATTTCGTTGATGAGAGTATGACCGAGATCAATCCGAACTGGTATTCAACTACCTCGTTAATCTATTCAAACTGGCTGAACTATTACGTTTATCAGGTAACACCGTATAATATTTCATTGATATAAGAAGCAGGTCAAATCCGTATCAGATTTGACCTGTTTATCTATTCTATAATAAATTTATAAAACTTATAATAATATGCAAAAAAAGTACGCACTTTATGACAAAGTGCGTACTTTTCTATTTGAATTATATACCTAATTAATGAATTTGTCAACCTTTATTCAAAAATTATTTGTTTTTGGAGAGAAAAAATAATAATTTTGTTACTTTTTGTTCATTTT
>JAZNWX010000053.1:0-3184 GCA_045593575.1 Eubacteriales bacterium
GACTTGGCGGTAAGGCATTCTTCAAGCTTCTTATCGGTGTATTTAAGCTCATATATAAAATGGAGCTTAACAGCAAGGACAGTCCCGACAAGGAGACCAAGGTCAAAAATGCGTATTTCGGTTGGCAGATAATGTATACGATGAGTCTTCGCTCGATGTCATATGCAAGTGAGGGAATGCTCTCTCACAATATGGCGTGTGCGATACTTGAGCTTGTCAATAACCACCCCCTTCGCGCGATCAAGAAGATGATTAATGGCGAAAAATGCGTAAAACTGCCCGACTAAGGCAGAATAATAAAATCCCTGCATTTTTTGCAGGGATTTTTGCTTTAACTCTTGAAAAACGATTGAAAATATGTTAATATAGTGTGACAAAAGAATAAACACAGTTCATTTTCAGTCGGGTACGCTGCTTGATGGCGTAGCTCGGGGATGAGGAAATCGCGGTGTGAATCCGCAGCAACAGCCATTACCGTATCTTATCCTGCGGGATAACAAGTCGGAATGCTCATCGTTCTGTGACACGTAAAAGGACTTTCGGGCAAATAGGAAAGACGGTGTAAACCGAGTACGGCAGGGTACTCTTGTTTTCGTGCGCTTTTCTTTGGAGAGGGCGCTTTTATTTTATCCTTTTGAAAAAGAAAGGAAAGAAAAATATGAAAAACAAAATTCTTACAAAAATTTCTCTTGTGCTTGTTATTTTTATGGCACTTACACTTGCATCCTGCAATCTTTGGCAAAATGATGGGGTACCTGAGGGTATTTGGGCAAACGCAATCTATACAGAGGATACCGAGCTTGGCGAGGGTTCAAAAACCGTTTGTGTGGAAGTGAAAATTGAAGATAAATCAATTACGTTTACTATCCATACCGATGCTGAAACTCTTGGTGACGCTCTTGTTGCTCACGGACTTGTTGAGGGCAAGGATAGTCAATTTGGTCTTTATATCAAAAAAGTCAACGGAATTACCGCAGATTATGGTATTGATGGGAGCTATTGGGGTTTTTATCAGAACGGCGAGTATATGATGACAGGAGTTGACACAACTGAGATCAGCGGCGGAGAGCATTTTGAATTAGTATATGAAAAGTAAGCATTTATCAATAAGAGAAATATGCCTTTTCGGTATATTATCCGCATTGATGTTTATTTCGAAGATAGTTATGGAAGCACTACCAAACATTCACCTGCTCGGAATGTTGACAATTACCTATACCGTAGTGTTTCGTAAAAAAGCACTTATTCCCATATACATATACGTTTTACTTAACGGTCTTTATGCGGGCTTTAATGCCTGGTGGGTGCCCTATTTATATATATGGACTGTACTTTGGGGAATAACGATGATCCTACCCAAGAATATGCCAAAAGCAGTTGCGTGTGTAGTTTATCCGATAATATGTGCACTTCACGGACTATTCTTTGGTGCTTTATATGCACCCGCACATGCATTGATGTACCATTTTACCTTTGAGCAAACACTTACATGGATAGCGGCAGGGTTGACTTTTGATGTAATACATATGATAGGGAACTTTGCTGTGGGACTATTGATTCTCCCCGTGAGTGAGATGTTGAAAAAGCTGACAAAAAACTTATAAAAAAGACCTGCGGATTGCTCCGCAGGTTATTTTTATTCTTGCTTTTCCGCCAATTTTTTAACAAAATCGGTAATTTCATTTCCGACAGTTATAAGTTCGTCCACAAATTCCTTTATTGTCATTCGAGAAATGCCCGAGTGTACTGCCGCAAATTGAACAAGACGGTCGCCTGTAACTACTCTGATTTTATAGTTTGGTCCAAGCTCGTGCATCATTCGTTCAATAAATGCATCGGCTGTTTGATTTTCTTTTGTGAATACAACCCTGTAACCGTCACGGTTAAAGTCCGAGCCCACACCCTCTTTAACAAGATAAGCATCAAATACCAAAACCAAATTTTCCTTGGTGAATGCAACGTAATTACTCAGAATATCCATCAACGTTTCCCTGGCTTTTTCAAGAGAATAATCGGAGATTTCTTTCAGAGCATCCCAAGCATAAATCAGGTTGTATCCATCAATGATTATCATACTTTCCTGTTTGATTTGAAGTTTTTTATTTGGCTTTGTTTTTCCTGCGGAAATAACCTTGGGCTCACCGTATTCTTTCCTTCTTATAGGGCCAAAGGTACGCATCATTATTGCTTCAACCTCTTCTTCACTGAGAGAATAATGTTTAGAAAGGGAAGCAACACGCGGAATAACTGCTATTGCGTTTTCAGAGAGGGAGATACCTGCATCAAGATGCTTGTACTGTTCCACCTCTCTCCAATTCACAACAAAACCTGCACCGTGGGCACAAAACACCGAATGGGGAGAATTATCCATATCGCTCTCTGGATCATAACCCTTCAATGCTACTACTTCATCTTGATTGTGACATATATCGTATCCGTCACTTATGCAGGAAAGACGACCAACTCCTCGGGTATATGAAATTACCTCGCTTATATAATCGTGAAGTGTGGCAACGGGAGCTCTGCCAATAATATAGGTAAAATCTTCGGTTGTGTTTTCAATCTCAAAAGCGGCGTGACGCAGTTGCAAGTCATTCATCGCTTTTCCAACTGCTGATGAGGGTATTTCAAGCCTGAATTTATAATAGGGTTCAAGCAGGGTGCAGCCGCCAACCATAAGTCCGTGACGAACAGCACGTAAAGTCGCCTCACGAAAATCTCCGCCCTCTGTGTGTTTTAAGTGAGATTTACCTGCAACAAGAGTAATCTTCGTGTCTGTAAGCTGTGCTCCGGTAAGCACTCCACGATGATTTTTTTCATACAAATGAGATAAAATAAGACGTTGCCAATTAGTTGCAAGCATATTCTCGGGTATTTTTGTATCAAAAATCAGCCCCGTACCCTTGGGTTGCGGCTCAAGAAGAAGCTGAACCTCCGCATAGTGGCGAAGCGGCTCGAAATGACCTATACCAATAGCTTTTGAAGTAATCTTTTCTTTGTACAGAATATTACCTGCACCAAACCGACATTCAATGCCGAACCTCTCGAAAATAAGCCGTTTGATAAGATCAATTTGTATCTCACCCATAAGCCGAGCTTCAATTTGTGACAATTCTTCATTCCAATAAAGATGCAAAGACGGTTCTTCCTCCTCAAGCTCCTTGAGCTTTGGGAAATATAGAAG
>JAZNWX010000054.1:0-3948 GCA_045593575.1 Eubacteriales bacterium
GTGTAAAAGCTATACTGTTTATATCACAGCCTTCTATACCAAGTCCGGGGAAAGAAAGTTCAAACATATTGTCCTCCGTTCTACTGAATACAGTAAAATTAATTTTTTATAACTGAAAGTGCAAAGCACTTATCATCAAATGAATCTTCAAGGCAGGCTAAAACGTCATCAAAGCTCACCTTTTCTATTATTTTGCGATATTCAAATATATCGCTGCCCTCAAACACAAAGTTAAGTAGTGAATTTGCTATATCGTCAACCGAATCGAAATCCCTGACAAATTCAGCCATCATAACTCTTTTGCATCTTACAAAATCCTTTTCGTTCAAGCCATCTCGCTTAATCTTTTGCAGATAAGCTCTTACTTTGTCAAAAACAAGCGTCGGATTATCACTCTCGGCATATATCGAATGAAAAGCCGCATCACGCGTAATCGAATAGCCGTAAGAATATGACTCGTTGATAATTCCGTTTTCAAACAGCTCGTTATACATCTCACCCGCACGCGAAAACAGCATCTCGCCTAATATAGTCATTGATACATCACGAAAAAGGCGTTCATTCACGTCATCACTCGGCCTTTTGTCCTTTATGCCTATTTCAAGCACCGGCTGACTGACAGGCATCCGTTTTTCTATATAAGGAGTGCTGACTTCCCATTCGTATGAAAGCACGGGTAAAGACGGTGCATAAGTTTTCTCCCTTTTCGGAAGTGTGCTGTTTACCGTATCAAGTACCTTTTGATAATCAACGTCACCGCAGATAACAAGAGCCATATTTGAATATCTGTAAAAGCTCTCATAACAATCGTACAGTGTTTTATCGCTGATTTTCTTAATGGTCATCTCGGTTCCGAGCACATCATTTGAAAGCTTGCAATCACCGTACATCGCCATAAGCAAATTTTGTGATACAATGTCATATGGACTGTCAAGACACATTTTTATCTCCTGCGTGATAATTTCCTTTTCACTGTTGACGTTTTCTTTGGTAAAGTACGGTTCGTAAACAAAGGCAATCAGCTTTTCAAGAGCAAGATCAAAATTCTCGGTGCAGGAAAACATATACACTGTTTTATTGTTTGAGGTATATGCGTTGGCATCGGCACCAACCGATGCGAGCAGCTCGCACGCATCCACTCCGTCGGCACTTGAAAATAGCTTATGCTCAAGAAAATGTGCAATCCCCGACGGATAATTCCTTATCTCACCGTCAACCGTTGCACCCTCCTCATAAACCGAGCCGAATTTAACACCCAAAAGTGCAGTTTTTAATGTCATTTTCTTTGGGAAAACGTATATTTCAAGTCCACTTTCGTGCTTAAGATAATAATATTCTTCATTCAGCTTTTTATCAGAAAAGGCGGTGAATCTATTCATAATCTCCCTCCTCTTCTTCATTTTTACCACGCAAAAAATATACCGTATGAAGTGTGAGCTTGCGTGACACCCTGATTACGTCCTGCAGAGTCATTTTTTCAATGGCAGAAAGAAAATCTGACACGTCAATATCTATTCCGTTTATTATTCTGCCAAGATAAAATCTTTCAATGGCTGCAGGCGAATCACAGATTGCACTGTAAACGTTATAAATTGATTTTTTTGCAGAATCAAACTCTTGCTTGCTTATTTTACCCTGCTGCATATCCTCAAGCTGAGCGATGATTGCTTCTTTAGCTTTTTCAAAATTTTCGCTGTCAATTCCCGTTGTCGCAAATATCGCACCTCGGGCACTGTTGTATACCGATGAGCATTCGTAACAAAGCGACATCCTCTCTCTGACGTTGATAAACAATTTGGAAGCAGGAGATGCACCGAAAATCTCGTTGCAAATAAGCATTGGATAATAGTCCTCATCCCGCCACGTTATTCCGCAGTTAAAGCCCAGGATAAGACGCCCCTGTGATATTTCGTTTTCTTCAATTATCACATTCGGAGCTTTGGAATCGGATAGAAGCTTTTGAGAAGCTGAATTTGACAAGACGTATTTGTTGTTACCTGCAAATATCTTTTCTATAAGCGATTTTATTTCCTCACGGTCACGATTTCCGACGTAAAATACAAGGATTTTTGCATTTTCACTAATCTCGCGATATGCCCTGTAAAGATCGGTTGCACTAACTTGCTCTATCTTCTCGCACATCGTATCAAGATTATCAATAATTCCAAGAGATTTAAACATTTCCTCGCGGCATCTTATTGCGGCATAGGTGCGTGGCTCGTTTATCTGTGAAAGAATTATACTTTTGTAATTATCCTGTTCACTTCTGACAAAGCCATCACAAAAGCAACCCGTGTTTTCATCCAAACAGGGATGGTAAAGCATTTGTGCGATAACCTCAAGAGCATCGGGCATAAGATCCCTGCCATCTTCTGTGTAAGCAGGGTAAATCACATCCGCAGAAACTCCAATAAGCTGTATATTGTCAAATTTTTGATTCTTAAGATTAACAAGCGTTGCATAAAGCTCGTCAAGTCGCTCGTTTATGTCCTTTTGCGTGGGGTATTTCTCTGTTCCGCGCTTAAGAACCGACAAAAGCAAGGAACGCTTAACCGATTCCTCTTTTAGAGTTGGGAGTGCAAAATATATTGATATATTTTCACTTTTAAATCGGTCAGTTGCGTAGCTATATATATCTATACGATCTTCAATTTTCGTATACTTTATATCGTTCATTCGGAATTTCTCTTTCAAATATAAATAATTATATATATAATACACTATTTTTCAAAATTTTTCAATGGATATTGACGATTTATTTGTAAATATTTTTAAAAAAAGTTCAGAAAATCTATTGACAAGAGATATGTTGTGTGCTATAATGTGTAAAGTATTTTGCTTTACACACATTTTGGAGTGGATTATGTTTGAAAAGGACTTAAAAAAAGCATATCTTCTTGATTTTTACGGTGACGTTTTAACCGAACGCAAAAAAGAAGTTCTTGATATGTATTATAACGAGGATCTTTCACTTGCAGAAATTGCAGAGCAGATCGGCATTTCCCGTCAGGGTGTGCGTGACCTCATCAAAAAGGCAGAAGAAGAGCTCCTCTTCCTTGAAGACAAGCTCGGCTTGGCAAAAAAGATGGTTGCCCTTCGTTCCCATTCGGATAATATGTTGAGTATTGCAGAAAACAATGAGCTTCTCCCCGAGCTCAGAACCGAGATTGAGGAGATTGCAAAAATAATTAAATAATACATTCAGGAGGTTTGTATATGGGTATGTTTGAAAGCTTGAGCGATAAGCTCAACAACGCGTTCAAAAAATTCAGAAACAAAGGAAAGCTCACCCCCGAAGATGTTAAAGTTGGTATGAGAGAGATCAAGCTCGCACTCCTTGAAGCAGACGTAAACTTCAAGGTCGTTAAAAGCTTTGTAAACACAGTTTCAGAGCGTGCAGTCGGTGCCGAGGTGCTTGAATCCCTTCTCCCCGCACAGCAGATTGTTAAAATCGTTAATGAAGAGCTTATAAACCTTATGGGTGGAACTCAGTCAAAGTTGACTATTTCCTCTGCTCCCCCCACCGTTGTAATGATGGTCGGTCTTCAGGGTGCAGGTAAAACCACTCACGCAGGTAAGCTCGCAGGTCTTTATAAGAAGCAGGGCAAGCGTCCTCTTTTGGTCGCTTGTGATATTTACCGTCCCGCCGCTATCAAACAGTTGCAGGTTGTTGGCGAAAAGCTCGATGTTCCCGTTTTCACAATGGGAGATAAGGTTTCCCCCGTCACCATCGCAAAAGAAGGTATAGCATTCGCAAAGCAAAAGGGCTATGATATGGTATTTATTGATACCGCAGGCCGTTTGCATATTGACGAGGCACTTATGAATGAGCTTAAGTCAATCAAAGCAGAGGTTAAGCCCACGGAGATACTTCTCACAGTTGATGCTATGATCGGTCAGGACGCAGTAAACGTTGCAGAGACCTTTAACGAGCTTCTTGACATCACG
>JAZNWX010000055.1:0-3993 GCA_045593575.1 Eubacteriales bacterium
ATAATTAATTTGAAATTTTTTTCACGGAGTAATAGATGAACGCGTTCACAAAAAGATTTTTTGTCTGTATTTCCTTGATTTTCTTAGGGTTTACGGCATTTTCGTTCCAAAATAATATTTTAATATTTTTTCTGATTTTCCTATCTTTTCTTACTGTTTTTTACTTTTTTATGTCAAAAACAAAGAAAAAATATAAAAATCTGAAGCTTGTTTGCATACTTTTGCTTTGTGCCTCTGTTCTTGGTATTTTCTGCAGCGGTGTACAGACGTTAAGATGCAACCGTTTGGTCGAAGAATATTCGGGAGAGCACAGAGTGTCGGGATACGTCAAGGAGGTTTCTGTAAGAGAAAACTTTATCAGCGAGTACGTAGTAAACATAGAGGAGCTTGACGGTAAAAGCGTTAATTTTGATATGGTGCTTGTTGCGTCTTACAAATGTGACCTTGCTCGTGGGGATTTCTTTGAGCTTACAGGAAGGATTTCTTCCACTGAGAGCTATGATGATTATGAATTTCTTAACAATAAGAACGTCTATGACTATCCGATTATCTGTTCGATAGATGATAGTGTTGAAATAGTGTATTGCGAAAGTGAGTTTCGAATTCCTCTTGCTCTGTCAGATCTCAATTCCCGTGCTTCTTCAATACTGAAAGCGGTAGTTGGTAAAAACGGAGGCACACTTGCAAGTGCATTGCTTCTCGGCAACAGAGATCTATTGTCTGCCGATACTCTGCGTGATTTTAAGCGGGCAGGTGTATATCATATGCTCGCACTGAGTGGATTGCACGTGGCAATTCTTATTGGCATTTTTGATTGGATTCTTAAAAAGATGCTTTCTCCAAGAGGAATCAGAATATTGGTTTTGACGGTTCTTTCACTTTTCTATGTGGCACTTACGGGCTTTGCGTTGTCTGCGTGCCGTTCAATGCTGATGCTTTGGATTTTCTATCTTTCACTCCTGATCGGCAAACAGAGAGATACTATGACATCACTGTTTCTTGCAGTATTCGTTATTGTGCTGATTAATCCCTCATCCATACTTGACGTAGGGCTCCAGCTCTCATTCTTCTCAACTTTCGGAGTTGTGGCATCATCCATCATCGCAAATAAGATCAAATGGTTTAAAGAATCAGAAAGTGAAGACGGTATAAAGAAGTATTTGTTAAGAATCGTTCGCAAGCTTGCTCTGTTAATACTGTCATCTGTTTGCGTCTTCATTGTGACCTTGCCATTGATTATGGTTTATTTTGGCGAGGTGTCACTTGCAACCTTTTTCAGCAACCTGTTTATGGGACTTCTTTGTGAGGTCTTTATGGTGGTGTCGCTGATTACGCTTTTGCTGTCCTCAAATTCCTTTTTGAGAGTGCCTTTTGCTTCTTTTTCCTCATATATTGCAGATTTCATAACGGATACTGTTTCCTTTATATCTGACAAAGAGGGAGTTATGCTTTCTCTTGAATATCCCAATATTGAAAGACTTGTTTGGGGATTGTTCGTGGCGTTTGTTCTGCTTCTTGCTATTAAATACAGCAGAAAGTGGTTGATTTTTCTTCCGGGTGTGGTTTTTGCAATACTACTTTGTATAAGCATTTTGATTTACGGAGCATTAAGGGATGATTTTGTTCGTGCCGAATATCTTTCAAACGATACCGTTGTTCTTTCGTCAGGCGACGAGGTTTACATATGCGATATATCGGACGGATCGTACGGTGCTTTGTACGAGGGTATTCAGCTTGCGAGAGAAAACTGCTTTACAGAGATTGACGGAATTGTGCTGACACACTATCATTCAGATCATATAGTTACTTTGAGCAGATTGTCAAAGACATTTAAAATACACGGTGTGTTTTTGCCGATGCCGCAGAACAGGGATGAGGATATTATTGTGAGAAGCATCGTTCGTGTGCTGAAGAGCGAGAGTGTTCCCGTATATATTTTTGAAAACGGAAGAGAGCTTGATATTTTGTCAGGTAAATTATACGTCAGCCCACGTGCATACATTTCGGGATATGCACATCCCTGTGTGGCGATCAGTTTCGAGCACGGAGAAGAAAGAGTGACAGTTTTGGGTAAATCCTATTTTGATACTTATCTTGCGTATTCGGGCTTACTTGACGCTTATATTGAGGACAGTGATTATCTGATTTTCGGTGCTGACGGACGAAATCCTCAAAGAGAATTTGAGTTGTTTTCTGCACTGAAAAACGGTTGCGAGGTTTCTTTTTCCGACTTCGGTCTGATGAATAAATCCGATTTTGAAGAATACCTTGATAAGCATAGGATATATTTTAACGTTGAATATAAAAAATACGACTTAAAATGACAAAAAATTCAAAATTCTATTGAAAAAAGCAAATTGTTGTGGTACAATACTATTAAAGAATTTTGATAGATACGATCGGAGATGTAATTATGCAAAAAAATAAGGTTATGAATATATTAATGTGGGGAGCAGCAGTGGTTTCGTTCATTCTTGCGATAATCACATCGGTTTTTGCCTTCAGTACCGAAACAACGTATGTTAAGGTTATGCTGCTTTTAACAGTACTTCTGTTTCTTCTTTTGGCAGGACTTGTTGGCTTCCTTGCATACATAGATATGACAAAGGTTGTTCCCGATAAGAACGGATCAAGAAACAGACCTCTCAACTATTTCCTTAACGCAAAGGGCAGCAGAAGAAGAATAGCTCTTGAGGACCTCACGTTTGAGATAATAGATGAGCAAATGAACAAATTTGTTATTGATGCATTCGGATCGCCCGTGGCACTTTGGAAGAATAACGTTTTCTCGGGTGATCAGTCAGTGTTCGGTAAGGACGGTGCCTTCAAGGTGCTTCTTGCATATAAGATGCTCTCTGACCTTCAGGTTCATCACAGCAAAAAGGCGTGGAGAATGTTCTTTGAGCTTCCCGACGTTGACTTTGCCGACATCCAGGATTGCCTTCTCAGAAACGGTGACGATGAGCTTGCTAAGGCACTCAATATGTATCGCTTGACGGGTGAGAGCTGTGTTGGTGAAGCAGCGGCATTCCTTGATGAAAACGCAAGTTACCTTCACCGCAGAATGCTTAACTACGTAACAAGAAAGATCAATAGCTTTGATATGTAATGTTCTTTAAATCCCAACCAACTTGGTTGGGATTTTTTTGTTTTTGCTATTGAAAAACAACTTGTGATATGTTACAATAACATATATACATATGTTAAACGGAGAAGCCAATGCAGAATTTGAATGATAGATATATAAGAGCCAAGAGGGCTCTTTTTGAAAAGGCATATTCCGAGCTTAATTCAGAGCAAAGAAGGGCGGTGTTCACGGTTGATGGGCCGCTTCTTATTCTTGCGGGTGCGGGCAGCGGTAAGACCACCGTGCTTGTAAAACGAATTGCCTTCATTATTAAATACGGTAACGCATATATGAGTGAATACGTGCCATTTGATATCACCGAGCAGGATGTGGCACGCATTGAAAATGCTGTTAACTTAACAAAAGAGGAAATACTCCCGATGCTCGACCGTTTCGCAACTAATCCCTGTGCACCTTGGAGAATGTTGGCTATTACGTTTACCAATAAGGCAGCGGGCGAAATTCGTTCAAGAATCAATGCTCAGCTTGGTGACGTTCAGCTTGCGGGCGAAATCTGGAGTGGCACATTCCACTCGGTTTGTCTGAGAATATTGCGTTCACACGGTGAAAAAATCGGATATGCAAGCGGATTTTCAATTTACGATGTCGACGATACGAAAAAGGCACTCACATCCTGTATGAAGGATCTCAATATTGATCCCAAAACACTTCCGATCAAGAGCGTACAGATAACTATATCACGTGCCAAGGATAAACTGATTACACCCGAAATGTTTTACAATGAGGTAGGAAACGATTATCGCCTGAAGCAGATAGGACGTATCTATGAGGCATATCAGAACAAGCTGAAAGCGTCGAATGCACTTGATTTTGATGATATTATTATGCAAACTGTTATTCTGCTT
>JAZNWX010000056.1:0-4187 GCA_045593575.1 Eubacteriales bacterium
TTTTTGACAAATTTGCACTTTTCCACAAAAATACGTGGAAAGAGCAAAACCTGATGAGTTTTCCCTCAGCACGACAGAAAACTGTCACAAAAAGTCCTTTTTTGTCGGTTTTCAACACTCAGGATTTTTTTCATAAAATCCAATAAAATCAAGCATTTGCGGAGTTTTTCTCACAGAAAATCCACCCGCATTTCAATGTATTTTAAACACTGTGGAAAAACTGTTGAAATTCGTAAATCTTTTCCACAAATTCATAATTTGTTAACGGTTCAGCGACACAAAATTGTCAAAAAGAAGTTACAAAAGAAAATTGAACGTTCTTTTTCGAGAAAAAGAACCTTAGCTATCCTTGACCTCATATCTACCCTTCGCCACTTCAATTCTGCGATAGGGGACGGAGAGATTCATATCACTTTCGCAAGAGGTGATGATGACCTGTCTGTCGGTAATTTCACGAAGAAGGTTTTTTCTTCTGACTGAGTCAAGCTCCGAGAAAACGTCATCAAAGAGGAAAACGGGATATTCGCCGCAATCAATTCTGCAAATTTCACCCTCTGCGAGCTTCATAGCGAGTGCTAAGGATCGCTGTTGTCCCTGAGAGCTGTATAAACGCGTATTTTTGCCGTTGAGATTAATAATGATGTCATCCTTATGGATGCCGTACAAAGTCGCTCCTGCGGCAATCTCGCGCTCGTGAAAGTCACTTAAAAGTCTGTAAAAATTCTTTTCGGTTGTTTCAATGTCAAAATAAAGCTCATTATCCTGCTTTGCGGATCCAGCATAAATAAACTCAGGTGTTTCGTCAATTTCTCCGCTTGAACACATTCTTTTATAAAAGTCAGCAATTATCTTGCCGCTTCTTGTTATGTACTCTGCACGGGCTTTTGCGATAATTGCTGCCTCGTGAGCAAGCTGAGCCGACCAGAAATCAATCGTTTCATCAAAGGTGGATCTGTCCTCCTCAGCGTCTTTTATAAGCTTGTTTCTGTTAATTAATATTTTATTGTATTTTTGCAGAGAGTGAAGATACATCGGTCTTATCTGCGAAATGGCAACGTCGAGATAATTTCGACGAAGGGACGGCCCGTCCTTGATCATCTGCAGATGGTCGGGGGAAAAAAGCACAGCACGGAAGGAGCCCACAAGTTCAGAGAGCTTGGTAATCTTCACACCGTTATGCGTAACATTCTTTTTCTGTCTTACCTGACCTGAAAAACGCATAGTGATATTCTGTTCTCTGCCCGCACTCTCAAAATCGAGCGAAACGGAAGCATATTCTTCACCAAAACGGACAATTTCGTTATCGTGAGTAGTGCGAAAGCTCTTGCCGAGCGAAACGTAGTATATCGCTTCAAGTAAATTGGTTTTTCCCTGTGCATTTTCGCCGTGGAGAACGTTTATACCGTTGTCGAACTCGATAATTTCGTTCTCTGCGTTACGAAAATTGCAAAGCTCCACTTTTTTGCAAAGCATAATTTATAGAATCAGTCCTTAAGACGTACGGGAAGAAGCATAAATACCTCATCAATTCCTTCTCTTGGCTCAGCGGGAACGATATTGAGCGAAGAAAGGTGGCTTGAGAGGGAGAGCTTGATATTCTCGCTGCAGCAAGCACGAACAGAGTTGATAAGATAACGGTTATTGAAGCCGATTGTAAGAGGAGCTCCGATATCGTTTATCTCAATCTCATCATAGGTGCTTCCCGCACTTGAATTTGCAGTAATCTTGAGAAGATTTCCGTCAAATACGAGCTTAACGTGGGATCTTAATGAGCCCGCGATTTTTTCTTCTGTTACAAGTGCAGCACGTTCAAGAGCAGAGATAAGCTCATCACGGTTACACTCTGTGCTGTATTTATGGTTTTTAACGATGATTCTGTCATAATCGAGATATTCACCCTCGATAAGTCGGCTGAAGAAAGTAATTTCACCGATTTCAAAAACGATGTTCTTTCTTGTCATAAACATACGAACGGTCTTTTCCTTGTTGTCAGAAAGGAGCTTTACAAGCTCGTTTACCGTCTTAACAGGAAGAATAAATGCGTTTCTGTATGATCCGTCGTATTCTTGCTCGGTATTATAATTAATCGTTCTGTCGCATTTTGCGAGCTTGAAGTTATCGCAGGAAACCATTGTAAGACGGTCGTCAAGAATCTTAACGAACGTACCGTTAAGAATGTTTCTCTGATCGTTTATACCCATAGCGTACATTGTCTGTGAGAACATCTCTTTAAGATCGCTCTGACTCATAATGATAGCATCATCTGAATCAAGCCTTGGAATTGCAGGAAAATCGCTTCCCGCAAGGGCATTCATCTTGTGATTTGATTTTCCGCATACGATTGACGCAACGTTGCGGTCATCAACGTCAAGCTCAATTTCGTCAGCGGGCATAACTCTGAGTGTCTGGTTGAGCTTAACAGCATTGATAATATATGTTCCCTCTTCAAGCACCTGAGCGTGAGTAGCAACTCTCATACCCTTTTCAAGATCAAAGGTTGTGAGAACACACTCATCGGGGAATTTCGCTTCAATAAGGATACCCTCGGCAGCAGGTACTGTTACCTTTGTTGATACGCAGCTCATAAGAGGTGCCATCGCTGCAGCAAGCTCGTGTCTGTTGAATCTGATTTTCATAATTTATATCTCCATTCTTGATTCTTAAGTATTGGGTGAAACTTCTTTTATAATCTCTTTAATCTCAAAATTGAGCATTGAGTCCGTAATAATCTTACGCTCGATCGTGTCGATTGAACTGATAATCGTTGTGCGGTCACGGTTGAAAATTTTTGCTATGTTCTGAATTGACATCTCGGTTACTTCACGAATAATGTAAGCTGTGATATGTCGTGCATAGGCGATTTCTTTGTTTCTCTTTGTTGAAATGAGATCTTCTTTTTTAATTCCGTATTTCTGATATACAGATGAGAAGATTTTTTCAACCGTAACACTTGTCGGCTCTGCTCCGCCGAGAAGTTCTGATATGCATCCGCGTGCTAAGTCCATATCTATCTTTTCGCTTGTGAGGAAAACTCTTGCACCCAGCTTTTTGATAGCTCCCTCAATCTGACGCACGTTGGAGCGAAGATTTTCAGCAAGGAACGTCAAAACGTCGTCGGGAACCTCAATTCCGATCTGCTCTGCCTTCTTTTTGATAATTGCTATACGAAGCTCAAGGTCGGGTGCCTGCATGTCCGCGATAAGTCCCCACTCAAAGCGGCTCTTAAGTCGCTCTTCAAGACGGTTGATTTCGTGCGGCTGACGGTCACTTGTAAGAATTATCTGTTTTCCGCCTTCATACAAAGCATTGAAGGTGTGGAAAAATTCTTCCTGAGTTGAAACCTTGCCCGCGATAAACTGAATGTCATCAATAAGAAGTACGTCGCAATCACGGTATTTCTCACGGAATTCGGGCATTGCCTGACGTGTAAGACAGTCGATCATCTGGTTTGTGAAATCCTCACTCTTTATGTAAACGACCTTAACGTTAGGATTCATATTTCTGATATGATTGGTTACCGCATACAAAAGGTGGGTTTTACCGATTCCGCTTGGCCCGTAGATGAACAAAGGATTGTAATTCTTTGCGGGATGATTTGCAACCGCCACACAGGCTGCGTGAGCAAATTTATTTGATGATCCGACAATAAAGTTGTCAAATGTGTATTCAAAATTGAATGGAGGCATTGTAGAGCCGAGGTGATGAGCATTTTTGCTTTCTTCTGCCTCTTCTTTTTCCTTGCGTTTTCTTTCTTCCTCAAGACGCCAAGAGGGGTCGCCCATAGAAACGCGTTCCATAATGCTTTTTATTGCCTCTTCCTTGTTTAACGGAGTGCCGGTAAAAATAATATTGACAATAACTTCAAAGCCAAGCTCGTCTGAAAAACGGCGTGCAAGCTCACCTGTGTACTTTTCGGTCAGGGTTTTATGCTTCAGCTCACTTTTGATTCCCATTGTGATAACACCGTCTTTGTAATCTTCAACGGTGAGGTCCTTGAACCAAAGCTCGCGAGTTGCAGTTGCCATAGAGTCGCTGAAGGACTCATAAACGAGATTCCAAACAAGTTTTATTTCTTCTAAATAGGCGTTGTTTGACACGATAATAATTCCTTTCGTGGTTATTTAATCTATTTCTGATTTTCAAATTTTCTCTCGCGCGTGCGTACGCACGCACACGTTTAAATAATA
>JAZNWX010000057.1:0-1961 GCA_045593575.1 Eubacteriales bacterium
ATTAATTGTTCGTAGGTTTCTCTGCTCTCCTCAATTTTCGGGAGCTTTTTACGGCAGGATCCGAGAGCCGCCGCGGGAGTCTGCTCAAGAATATCTATCTTTTCTTTATCTGCGAAAAATTCAGAAAGGTTCACTATATCCTCTTTGAGAAGTCCCTCAACACCGTTTTTCATTCCGTAAAGAGTGTTGATGGTGCCACCGTGGGCGTTCTCTAAAACTCCGCGTATAACTCCAGCAAGAGTCGCATTAATTGCTGCGGTAGGGCCGCCGCTTTGTCCTACTATTGCGTTGCCGATAAGCTTTGACATAATGATCTTCCTTTCCCTTAAAGTATATATTGATTATTTAAGAAATCCGTTAACGATTTGCTCTTCAGCCTCTTTCTCGGTAAGTCCAAGAGTCATAAGCTTAATGAGCTGTTCGCCTGCGATTTTTCCGATTGCCGCCTCGTGAATGAGGGATGCGTTTATATCATTCGCAGTAATTTCGGGAATCGCACGCACGGATGCGTTATCCATAATAATGGCATCGCACTCCGTATGACCGTAGCATTCGCTGTTACCGTTTATCTTGGAGAGGAATGTCTGCGTGGAGTTATCCTTTGCAACTGAACGCGAAATTACGTTCGTGCTCGAGCCCTCTCCATTAAGATCTACGTTGAATACGGTTTCTGCGTGCTGACGTCCGTGAGTCATAATCTTTTCTTTGACAATCAGAGTTGCACCTTTGCCCACTACAGCACTTGTATTTCTGACTGTCGAGTCGATACCCTTGATCTGTGTTGTTTCCATTTCAAGATATCCACCGTCATCAATTTCTATAATAGTGGTGGGATTCATAACGTTCTCACCTGTTCCCTCTTCCTCACCGTAATGACGCTCTACGTATCTTACGCGTGCATCCTTTCCAACGTGGAAGGAATGAATACCGTCGTGAGCAGAGTCCTGATCGCCACAGTTGTGAATACCACAGCCCGCGATAATTGTCACGTCAGCACCCTCACCGATATAGAAATCGTTGTAAACCATATCCTTGAGACCGCTTTCACTGATGATTACCGGGATATGGACACTCTCATTTTTTGTTCCCGCTTTGATAATAATATCAATACCGGGCTTGTCCGTTTTCGACACGATGTCAATGTTTGCGGTAGTTTTTCTTCCCGCTGCCGCACCGTTTTCACGGATATTGTACGCTCCCTCGGGAACTGTGTGAAGGTCGGCTACCTGCATAAGCAAATTCTTTTTGATCTGATCCATAGCAGCACCTCCTATATATTCTCAGTAAGCACAGAGCAAGGTGCACCGGAGCCGAGAACTGATGGCATAATCTGATCCTTTGTTCCACTCTCGCGAATCTCACCGTCTGCAATTACAATAATTCTGTCGGCAATGTTCAAAATCCTCTCCTGATGGGATATAATAAGAATAGAGCCGTGTGTTTTTTCGTGCATTCTTTCAAAAACCTTGATAAGATTGTTAAAGCTCCAAAGGTCGATTCCTGCCTCAGGCTCGTCAAATACAGAGAGCTTTGTGGAACGGGCAATGATAAGTGCAATTTCAATTCTTTTAAGCTCACCGCCCGAAAGTGAAGCATTCACCTCACGGTTGATGTAATCTCTTGCACAAAGTCCAACTTCTGAAAGATAGCTGCACGCTTCAGTAACGCTGATTTGCTTTCCCGCAGCGAGAGTTATTAGATCTTTGACAGTTAGTCCCTTAAAACGCACGGGCTGCTGGAATGCAAAGCTGATTCCATTTTTTGCACGATCTGTGATGCTCATATTCGTTATGTCCTCACCGTCAAAAAGAATCTGACCACCCGTGGGCTGATAAATCCCCGCGATAATTTTTGCAAGGGTTGACTTTCCGCTGCCGTTTGGACCGGTGATTGCCACAAATCTTTCATCTATTGATAAATTAATATTCTTTAGTATTTCCTTATCCTGACCGTTCTCATCC
>JAZNWX010000058.1:0-2091 GCA_045593575.1 Eubacteriales bacterium
TATGATACCATATTATTACTACAAAGTCAATAGGTTTTTTCAAAAAAAATAAATATTTTCGTGATTATTTGACACATCCAAATTCACAAGATTAGTAGATTTAAATATAGCTTTAAAAGCAAAAAGGGGAGAATGAAAAAGAACCTTGTCACTTATAGTCGAAATGTACAAAAAATATAGTCGAAATGTGTCAATTTTTCTACTTGCTATGAATTTCAACGAAATTTTAACCAAATATTTGGCAATTTTAATGATTTACAAATAGCAATTTATGTGGTATAATATCTCTCGCAGTGAAACGCATGGGCCAATAAGCGTTTTCACAAAATTAAAGAAGCATAACAGTCACTTGTTTGCAGCGAAATGTCAATCTCATGGCATCAATCACGCACAATCAATTTCATGTTATGCTTTTTTTATTTTTAAATTTGTAGAATTAGTTAACAATAATTGTAAAACCCGCATATTGACAAATCTGTTGTAAAATGATAAAATATTATTATCTTATATAAAGGAGATTACTATGGCAAATCATCTTATTTTTGATACTGCAAAGCTGCAGGAAATTCGTAAAATGAATCCTCGCCTTGTTTCATACAACGTTGAAATGACCGAGGTTACAGGTGGCACGTTCTGGAAGGCATATACTGAGGGCCAGATAGCGGGAACTGAAGAATTTCCCAAGCTTGAGGGCGGTTTTTCAAATCATACTGCTATGGCAGGCCTTATGCAGTATTATCCTCCCATTGATACAACTGATAAAAAGCTCATCAAGCTTGCTAAGGAGCTTGGTCCTGTTTGGATACGTGTTTCGGGAACATGGGCAACAAAGACATATTACGATTTTGACGGTACCTCGGGCGGAAAAGCTCCTGAAGGTTATCAGTCAGTTTTAACCCGTGATCAGTGGGCAAATATTCTTGGTTTTGTTAAAGCTGTTGGTGGAAAGCTTATCGTTTCTGTAAGTAACTGTGCAGGTGACCACGATGAAAACAACGGTCCTATCCGCTTGACACAGATAGAAAAGCTTTTTGCTCTTACAGATGATCTTGGCGGAACTATTGATGCTATTGAATTTATGAATGAGCCCAATATGCTTCAGATTTCAGGTGCTCCTCTCGGATACGATTTTCCTGACTTTATCCGTGACCAGGACATAATTAACGGTTGGGTAAGAGAGAACTATCCTGATTGCCTTATTGTTGGTCCTTGTAACACTGGTATGACCGACGAAACACCAAACGAATCCGTAGAAAAAATGGGTGCGGGTATGGGTAATATGTTCAAAATGGGAACTGCACACGACCTTCTTCGTGACCATCAGGTAAAGATGGATGTTTACTCATATCATTACTATAACGGTATTTCAGAGCGTCTTGCAGGTATGATGCCCACAGGACATTGGCCGGCAGAAGCAGCACATACTGACGCATATCTTCAGGTTGCTCCCGGTATTTGCTATATGAACATTCCCGTTAGAGATAAATATATGCCCGGTGCAGAAATGTGGGTAACAGAATCCGGTGACGCAGGTGGTGGCGGTGATACCTGGGCATCAACGTATCTTGATGTACTTCGTACACTTAACGAGCTTGGATCCTTCTGTACCTTGACAAACGGTGTTATTTTCCATAACACGCTAGCATCAAGTGACTATGGATTCCTTCAGCACGGTACATTTGATCCCCGTCCCAACTATTTTGCTGTACTTCTTTGGACACGCATTATGGGCGACACAGTTTATGCTTGTGAAAATCCCAATACAGAGGGTGCACATGTATACTGCCACAGCAGAAAAGACGGCCATAAGGGCTATTCTTACCTTGTAATTAACAATTCTCTTACTGAAGAGACCACAGTTGAGCTTCCTAAAGAGGCAACTCTCTATACACTCTCCGGCAATGGAAATATGAGAAATAAGGTTATGTATCTCAACGGCAGACCACTTACCCTTAAAGAGAATAATGATCTTCCTTGCCTTTGCGGTGATAAAGTAGAGGGAACAATCAAACTTGCTCCCGGTACTTGCTCATTTATCGTTATCTAAATGACAAAAAAAAATCCGACAGATTTATCTGTCGGATTTTTTTG
>JAZNWX010000059.1:0-4238 GCA_045593575.1 Eubacteriales bacterium
TAAGACCACGCATACCTGCGAGCTGACGCATCTGCTGGATTGAACCACGGGCACCGGAGTCAGCCATTATCTTAATGGGGTTATACGTATCAAAGCTGCGAAGAAGGGCATCTGTAACCTCTTTTGTTGTCTGATCCCAGATCTTAACTACGCTGTTATAACGTTCCTCTTCAGAAAGAGTACCGCGGTTAAAGTGCTTACGGATAACATCAACCTTCTTTTCCGCCTCAGAAATGAAGGATTTCTTTTCTTTGGGAATTGTCATATCGTAAACAGAGATTGAGAAGGAAGCACGGGTTGAATATTTATAACCCATTTCCTTAATATTATCAAGCATCTCTGCACAAACGGGTGTACCGTTATATTTAATACATCTGTCAATGAGCTGACCAAGCTCCTTCTTCTTTGTAACGAACATAATCTCAAGATCAAATGCCTTTTCGGGATCAGTTCTGTCAACAAATCCGAGGTTCTGAGGAATTGCCTGGTTGAAGATAAGTCTACCGAGTGTTGCATCGATAATCTTTGACTTCATTACGCCGTCAATTTCCTTTTCAACTCTCACCTTGATGGGTGCGTGAAGTCCGAGAACCTTATTCTCATAAGCCATAACAGCTTCGTTAAAGTTACGGAATAC
This sequence comes from Eubacteriales bacterium, assembly GCA_045593575.1. GTDB lineage: Bacteria > Bacillota > Clostridia > Oscillospirales > CAG-272 > RGIG4608. Next base: position 638 of record JAZNWX010000059.1, read on the forward strand.
CATTCCCTCACCGGGTTCACCGGGCTTATCCATTGTGAGATAGTAAGAACCGAGGATCATATCCTGAGAAGGAATTGTTACTGCACGACCGTCAACGGGCTTGAGCAAGTTGTTAGCTGAAAGCATAAGGAATCTTGCTTCTGCCTGAGCTTCGGCAGAAAGAGGTACGTGAACGGGCATCTGGTCACCGTCGAAGTCCGCGTTGAACGCAGGACATACAAGGGGGTGAAGCTTGATAGCACGTCCGTCAACAAGCACGGGCTCAAACGCCTGAATAGAAAGACGGTGGAGTGTAGGTGCACGGTTGAGCATTACGGGGTGTTCCTTGATTACGTTTTCAAGAGCATCCCATACCTCGGGGTACATATATGCTTTATCTATCTTCTTCTGTGCTTCCTTTACGTTAGTTGCCTTCTGCATTTCAGTAAGGCGCTTAACGATGAATGGCTTGAACAATTCAAGAGCCATTTCCTTGGGAAGACCGCACTGATAAATCTTAAGATTAGGACCTACTACAATAACGGAACCGCCTGAATAGTCAACACGTTTACCGAGCAAGTTTTGACGGAAACGTCCCTGCTTACCTCTGAGCATCTCGGAAAGAGATTTGAGAGGACGGTTTGAAGGACCTGTTACGGGCTTGCCTCTTCTACCGTTATCAATAAGAGCGTCCACAGCTTCCTGAAGCATACGCTTTTCATTTCTGATAACGATTTCAGGAGTGTTCATTTGCTTAAGCTTTATAAGACGGTTATTACGGCTGATAACTCTACGGTAGAGTTCATTAAGGTCGGATGATGCAAATCTTCCGCCATCGAGCTGAACCATAGGACGAATATCGGGGGGAAGCACGGGGATAACGTCAAGAATCATCCACTCGAGCTTATTATCTGATTTTTGGAATGCGCGAACGACTTCAAGACGCTTAATGAGTCTTGTTTTCTTCTGACCCTTAGCAGTGATAAGCTCCCGCTGAAGCTCTTCAGCAAGCTCATTAACGTCAATACCCTGGAGCAATTCCTTGATTGCCTCGGCTCCCATACCTACTCTGAAGTCATTTCCGTATCTCAAGCGGTACTCATTATACTGCTTTTCGTTAAGCACCGTACCCTTTTTGAGTTGCAGTTCCTCTTTCGCCTCGAGAACTACGTACTCTGCAAAATAGAGAACTTGTTCAAGATGCTTGGGAGAAATTTCAAGAATCATTGGGATTCTTGCGGGAATTGACTTGAAATACCAGATGTGAGCAACTGAGGTTGCAAGCTGAATGTGTCCCATTCTTTCACGTCTTACTTTTTTGGTTGTAACATCCACACCACACTTTTCGCATTTGTGAACGCCCTTATTGTGCATATTTTTATATTTTCCGCACTTACAGGAGCCGTCCTTGGTAGGACCAAAGATGCGTTCGCAGAAAAGACCGCCCTCTTCTGCCTTAAGTGTTCTGTAGTTTATGGTTTCAGGCTTTGTAACTTCGCCATAAGACCATTCTTTTATCATTTCGGGAGATGCAAGACCTATCTTTATGGAATTAAATTCGTTGTGTTCCATTTGTTATATCTCCTTTCCCTAATTAATCTTCATCGGCGAAATCGGAAATATCGCCTTCATATATGTCACCGAACATATCGTCCTGGTCTTCGTCTGCGTGCTCGATAATAAAGTTATCGGCAACATCATCTGTTTCAACGTAGTTTTCAAGCTCGTCGTCCTCATCCTCGTCACTCTTGAAGTTGAACGCTCTGGTTGAGTAAACGGGTGTTTCCTCTTCCTGACAAAGAGTATTAAGCTCGATTTCGTTTCCGTCTTCGTCAAGCACTCTGATATCAAGTGCCAAGGACTGAAGCTCCTTAACAAGAACCTTGAATGATTCGGGAACTCCGGGAGTGGGAATATTCTGTCCTTTGATAATTGCTTCGTATGCTTTTCTACGTCCGTTAATATCGTCAGACTTAACTGTGAGAATTTCCTGAAGAGTATATGCCGCACCGTATGCTTCAAGAGCCCAAACCTCCATTTCACCGAAACGCTGTCCGCCGAACTGGGCTTTACCGCCGAGGGGCTGCTGTGTAACGAGTGAGTACGGACCGTTGGAACGTGCGTGAATCTTATCGTCAACAAGATGGTGGAGCTTGAGGTAGTACATAATACCAACTGTTACGGGGTTATCGAAGGGCTCGCCCGTTCTACCGTCGTAAAGTGTTGTCTTACCGTCAACAACTCTGAGTTTATTTTCAGCGAGAAGCTGTGCAAGGTATTCCTTATCCGCCTTCTGCTCATCTGTGAGCTTTTCGATATGCTTTTCGCCGTTTTCGTCAACAGTCAAGGAAATAAGCTCCTTACCTGCAACGTTTTCGCCCGCACGGATCTCACGGTAGAGACCTGCAGCCTCAAGGCATTCAACGATGTCTCTCTCATTTGCACCGTCAAATACGGGAGTCATAATCTTCCAGCCAAGCTTCCTTGCGGCGATACCGAGATGCACCTCAAGCACCTGACCGATATTCATACGTGAAGGAACGCCCAGAGGATTAAGAACGATGTCAAGGGGTGTACCGTCGGGAAGGAAAGGCATATCTTCAGGAGGAAGGATGCGTGAAACAACACCCTTGTTACCGTGACGTCCCGCCATCTTGTCACCAACGGAGATCTTTCTCTTCTGTGCAAGATAAATTCTTACACTCTTGTTTACACCCGCGGGGAGCTCGTCTCCGTTTGCGTGTGAGAACACCTTAACGTCAACAACGATACCGCTTTCACCGTGAGGAACACGCAAAGATGTATCTCTTACTTCTCTTGCCTTTTCACCGAAGATCGCACGGAGGAGTCTTTCTTCACTTGTAAGCTCTGTTTCTCCCTTGGGAGTGATCTTACCAACAAGAATATCGCCTGCGCGAACCTCAGTTCCCTTCTTAACGATACCCTCAGCATTAAGATCCTTAAGAGCATCATCGCCAACGTTGGGAATTTCTCTTGTGATCTCTTCCGGACCGAGCTTTGTATCGCGTGCTTCGTGTGTATATTCTTCTATATGAAGAGATGTATAAACGTCATCTCTTACAAGCTTTTCGTTGAGGAGTACCGCGTCCTCGTAGTTGTAACCTTCCCAGGTCATAAATCCGATAAGAGCATTCTTACCGAGCGAAAGCTCACCCATATCGGTAGCAGGGCCGTCAGCAATAACCTGGCCGATCTCTACTCTCTCACCTCTCTCAACGATGGGACGCTGATTGAAGCAAGTGCCCTGGTTTGTTCTCTTGAACTTGATAAGATTGTAAACATCCTTCTGACCGTCGTCACGAACCGTAACGATTCTGTCAGCGTCAACAAGATCAACGTATCCGTCGTTCTTGGCAACGATAACGACACCGGAGTCAACGGCAGCCTTGTACTCCATACCGGTACCGACTATAGGAGAATCGGTAACCATAAGCGGAACAGCCTGCTTCTGCATGTTCGCACCCATAAGCGCACGGGAGTTATCGTCGTTTTCAAGGAAGGGGATCATTGCGGTAGCAACCGAAACAACCATCTTGGGAGAAACATCCATAAAGTCAACGCTGTGAGGATCCATTTCAACAAATTCACCCTTGTCACGCGC
>JAZNWX010000060.1:0-7402 GCA_045593575.1 Eubacteriales bacterium
TATTTATGCTACATTTATTCATTTTTTTGTTCGGTCGTTTCCTTCATTATTTATATATATAAAAAGCGGCAGGCTTTTCGCCCACCGCTGTACTTATATTTATTCTATTTTCATATATTTTGCAAAATCTTCCCACGTACCGTGCGGAAATTCATCAATATCGCGGTTTTCTACATTAATTATATAATCAGTAATCAAAAACACATCCATCCCGAGCTCGCGTGCAACCATATCCTCGCGAACGTCGTTGCCAACCATCATACATTCATCGCCCGAAACACCTAAGTGCGAGAGAATTCCCCTGTAATATTCGAGTTTGGGCTTGCAATAGCGTGAATTTTCATAGCAAGTGCAATACTCAAAGTCGGAAAGCGACAGCCCCGCCCAGGAAAGTCTTGTTTCGTTCGCTCTCAAAGGAAACAGCGGATTCGTTGCAACCGCCACTCTGTATCCCCTGCCCTTTAGCTCTGAAATCACCTTTGCAACAAGAGGATTGCGTCCGCAAACAGCCGAAACCTCATTAAATTCATTTTGGTAAAATCCATCAAGTTGTGGCTTAAGATACGAGAAATCCACTCCTAATATAGTAGAAAAGTCCAAGAAAAATCTTTCTTCATTTGTGCAAGAGCCATCATTCTTCATCATCGCATAAGTTCCCGACCAAACAGCAGAAGCGAGCTTTTTCTGTTCTTCCTGTGTCTGTGCGGGAATGCCAAGCTGTGCAAGCTTTTTAAGTAAGGTGTGAAAATATGCCTTTGTGAATTCATCCTGATTCATCGGCAGAAGAGTACCGTCAAGATCAAACAATATAACCTTTTTCATTTTTTATTCTCCTAATCTATTATTTATTCTTTCCATTATAATTCATTATTTAACAGTTCGGTTGACAAAATTTTCGCCTTGTGCTAAAATAATACCAGCAAAATGCAGAAGGAGGCACTAATGAGTCAGATTCACATAAGCGATAGCAATATATCAATCGAAAACAAAACATTCAGCGGATCTCACTTTGCCCGTGAGATTCATCCCGACGGAAATCCGCGCGGAACTTTCCGCAGCTACAGTGTTCTTGCCGATGGCGACAACATAACCTTTAAAAACTGTGTTTTTGAAAACACCGCAGGCAAAGGTGAAGACGTCGGTCAAGCTATTGCACTTTATCTTGACGGAAACAACATCACTCTTGAAAATTGCATTTTGCGTGGACACCAGGATACGCTGTTTTTAGCTCCCCTTCCCCAAAAAGAGATAATTCCCGGAGGTTTTTTAGGCCCCAAGCAATTCGAGGAACGCAAAAGCCGAACCTTTTATTTCAAAAATTGCACAATTGAGGGTGGAGTTGACTTTATTTTTGGCGGAGCAACCGCTTACTTTGAAAATTGTGAGTTTAAGAGTGTTGAAGTTGGATTTGTTTTTGCCCCATCCACTCCGGAAAACATTAGCGTCGGTTTTGTTGCCGAAAACTGCCGCTTCACTGCAGCAGATGACATTCCGCCAAGCTCCTGCTACATAGCCCGTCCGTGGAGAGATCACGGTGCAGTTGAGCTGATCAACTGCTATCTCGGCAGGCATATTCACCCCGATGGATTTGATGATTGGGGCAAAACCCACGCACACTCGACACTTCGCTTTACAGAACGCAATTCGTTTGGTGAGGGTGCAAGCAATACACGGGCAAGCTTTGTTAAATTAATTAACGAACAGTAAATTTCAAAAATATATTATTTTTCAAAAAAACAAAAGACCGAGGAGTGCTTCCTCGGTCTTTTATCTTCTTATTTCTTTTTACCGAAAAGCATTGAGCCAATGTCTGGCTTTGGTATTCTTATATCAAAAACGAAGAAGAAAGCCATCAACAACGGCACAATATGATAGATCCAAAAGCTTATTTCACAAGGCAAAAGCCAAGCGATAAAGCAAGTAATAGGGGTAATTATCGCAGAAAACGTGATTGGCATTCCACGAAATGCCTTAAGGCACGCACCCTCGTCGGGATTTGCCTGACGCCTTGTTTCAAGCACGTTAAAAAATGCCAAACGGATAAGACCGCACAAAACATAAATCACAAGAATCGCAATTCCGATTATCGAATTCACCCCGTGAAAATAGAATACCACCGCAGGAGTTACGCCGAACGCAATAACGTCAACAAGTGAATCGATCTGAATTCCAAAATTCTTTTGATCCTGAGTTCTGTTTTTCTTTGTTCTGGCAACAATTCCGTCAAAAAGATCGCAAAAGCCCGAAAACAGTATGCAGCACACAGCAAAGAGAAGATTGCCGCGGCTCGCCTGGATCATTCCGACCAGTGCCGACACAAGACTCAAATATGTAAGTAATACCGTGTAGTCATAAAACCCTATGAAATGCAAAATATAACCTCCGTTTCATTTTTTCTGCGTTTTCTCTGCCTTCTCCATCGCAAGAGCAACGGCAAATCCAATCGCGCAACAAATAACAGAAATAACTATTGTATAAGGATTTTCTATCTCATTCGGCAGAGTTTTGAGTGACGAAGAGATAACAAACCCTAAAATTATGCGTGAAATCACAGCATAATGATTTTTAAACAGCATATTGACGAGCTTAGCAAGTAGCAGTGCAGTTATCACAATACCAAGCCCGAAGGGAGCCAGAACAAGAACGTCAAAGCTTCCGATTCCATCCATAAGGGGCTCATAAAGTCCAAAGAAAACAAGAACAGTTGACGAACTGAGTCCGGGAACAATCAAGCTGAGTCCCCACATAAGACCACAGAACAAAAAGGTGACGAAGTTTGCAGGAATTGTGAACGCAGTTCCTTTTCCGAGAACATCCATAATATGAAAAATTATATAGGATGCCGCCATTGAAATCACAAACGGTGTCCAGCTTGCGTCTTTATTTGCAAGCTCGCTCTTTTTGAACATCTCAGGGATCGTGCCGCAAACAAGACCAAAGAACAGGAAAAGAGCAACCTCGGGTGCAAAACCGAAAATAAAATCAACGACCTTTGCCAAAAGCACAAATCCCGCAGCAAAGCCCACGAGGAACGGAATAAACATCCGATAATGTTCCTTTATTGTTTTCTTGGGATTGGTCAAAAACTCCATAAGCGGCTCATAGAGTCCGAATGCAACGCAAAGAACCCCTCCGCTGACACCGGGCAAGATCGCACCCACACCGATGATAGCCCCCTGAATAAAATAAACGATTATTTGAAAAATATTAATGCCTTTTGCCATGTTTTAAAATATCTACCGCCTCAAGAGTATAAAGAAAGCCTGAATATACCATAAATATCGTGCTGAAGCATATCAGAGCATTTGAAAGTGATGCAGGAATCTCAGGCCAGCCAAGATGTATCAAAATAATAATGATAACAATACCCGTTGACATTTTTCCGTGCCAATGAGCACCCTCAACAACATCCGTCTTTTTGTAAACAGCCAATCTGAGAAGCAGTGAACCGATCTCTTTAACCAAAAGCACAGAGAAAGGCAAAGCCATAAGCGGAAATTTAGTCATAAGACAAATGAAAACGGTAAGCTGAGTCGCCTTATCCGCAACGGGATCAATAAACTTGCCAAAATCAGTTATCATGTTGTATCTTCTTGCAATAAAACCGTCAACTACATCTGTCAGAGTCGAAATAATAACAAAAATAAGTGTTAAAATATTATATCCCTTTACGAACAAAAACACAATCACCGGAATCAGCAATATGCGTACGTATGAAAGTATATTGGGAATGGTGAGCCATTCTTCGCCTATCTTACTGAACGTTTTACGAAAAAACTCTTTCATAAAATCCCTCCTGAAAATATATGTATAAAAAATAAAAATAATACTTATTCCATTTTATTATACTTGCAAATTATTTGCCTGTCAAGTTATTTTTACTATTTTCAACAAAATTTGATTTTTATGAACATACGGATTTTAATTTAATTTGATAATTTCTATTGAAAAAGGTCGATGATTGTGATATAATATATAATTAGATTTATTTACCGTAAGCGGAGGTATAAAATTGAGCACATCAGTCAAGGAAAACAAGATGGGCTATATGCCCGAAAACAAATTGCTTTTATCAATGTCAATCCCAATGATGCTTTCAATGCTCATACAAGCACTTTATAATATAGTTGACACAATTTTCGTGGCAGGAATAAGAGAAAGCGGCATAAAATTTGAGCTTTCCGCGGTAAATCTCGCCTTCCCCGCCCAAAATCTTATGATTGCAGTTTCTGTCGGAATAGGCGTTGGTATAAACGCACTAATTTCAAGAAATCTCGGCATAGGCAACAAGCAAAAAGCAAACAGAATCGCAGGTCAGGGCTTGTTCCTCGCCATAATCAGCTATTTTCTTTTCGCGGTATTTGGCTCGCTTCTGGCTCGTCCCTATTTTGAGCTTATGGCAGCGGATATTGACGTTGCTGTGGGCAAGCTTGAAATTATAGATTACGGTGTAAATTATCTATCCATATGCTTCATCGGTTCGTTCGGTCTTTTCTGTCAGGTCGCACACGAAAAATTTATGCAGGCGACGGGAAAAACAATGCTCTCAATGACAACTCAGATCGTAGGTGCTGTAGTTAACATTATGCTTGACCCAATTATGATTCACGGTTGGTTCGGCTTGCCTGCAATGGGAATTGCGGGTGCGGCTTACGCAACCGTAATCGGTCAAATCACTTCTGCAATAGTGGGCATTATTCTTCATCAAAAGAAGAACAAAGAGCTCAGCTTCACATTTGCCGACGTAAAGCCCGACAAAAAGATCATCGGTGAGATTTTCAAAATCGGATTGCCCTCAATTTTAATGAACTCCATCGGTTCATTTATGACTGCGGCGTTCAATAAGATTATTATTCCCCTCTCACCCTATGCTGAAAACATATTCGGCGTATATTTTAAGCTCCAGAGCTTCGTGTTTATGCCTGTTTTCGGTTTCAATAACGGAATGATTTCTATTATTTCATATAACTACGGTGCAAGGAAAAAGAAAAGAGTCCTTCGCACAATAAAGCTCGGACTCGTTTATGCGGTTTCAATGATGCTTGTCGGCTTTGCACTCTTCCAGATATTCCCCGGTGTCCTCCTGTCAATATTCGAGCTTGATGCCGAAGCGATAGACAACGTCGGAATCACGGCACTTCAGACAATTTCAATAAGCTTCATTTTCGCAGGCTTTTCCATTATCTGCTCTGCGGTGTTCCAGGCATTTGGATATTCCCTTTTCTCAATGTTCGTATCAATCGGACGTCAGCTTGTAACCCTTCTCCCCGTTGCACACCTTCTTGCACTCAGCGGTAACGTGGATTACGTGTGGTGGGCATTCCCGATAGCTGAGCTCGTTTGTCTTGTTCTTAGTGTGGTATTTTATTTGTATATCTACAAAAAGAAGATTGTAACCATACCGGATAATATTTCTTAAAGGATATTGGATTATATGTTCTTATATATTTTTTCACAAATGCTTATTTTTCGACTGTTGGTAACACTGGCCGTGGGTTTCTTCCCTTCCTTGCCTACCAGAACCGAAAAATACAGCATATGGCATTTTACTACTTTTTTATCATGTGCATTTGGTATCGGAGCAAACGTAGTTTCTTGTATACTACTATTGTTGTCCATAATTTCAGGACCTATCGGTTATTTGTATTATGTCGGCTTGGCAGAAATAGCGATAATCAGAGTACCCATTCTGCTTGCAATTGCCCAGCTTATTGAGCAAATGGTTGTATTTATATTCGAATGTCTTAGCCGTTTAAGCAAAATAAATAGAAGAATTGTCGATTTACCCCCGGCAAAACAGCGCTTAAAAAATTATCTTGTGGACTTCTGCAAGGGTCTTGCATACGATTTCACATTTTACTCTGTTCTTTCTATTGCCTTCGTCGTGTTTGGCGGCGGAATACTGTATATGCTCCTGTTAGTCCTATTAATGATAGTAAAAGCTAAAGTTGTAACTCCTTTGTGGAGATTTATATAACTTTTAAATAAAAATATAAAAAGGAGAAAACTATGTTCTACAAAATTTTATTTTTAGTTTTGTTGTTAGCAAGATTCATTTACAGAATGATTCTTCACCGTCTTTCTGACAAGCAGATCGGAAAACCCCTGCCCAAGAGTGTTCAGGGCATCTATAACGAAGAAGAATACAACAAGTGGAGGCGCTACAACAACGAAAAGGATCGCCTTGGCATCAAAGCAAGTATCATTACACTTGCAGTAAACATTATGATTTATTGCAGCGACCTTATTTCCGTCATCTATAATGCAATGCCCGGCGGAGTAATGGTAAAAGCGATGCTTGTATTCCTCATTGTCGGAGTGCTTGAAACAATTATTTCACTCCCCATCGACTACATCTTCAATTTCAGAATTGAAGAAGAATTCGGCTTCAATAAGGTAACTCACAAAACATTCTTCGTTGATGCAATCAAGAATTACATAATCAACAACGTTATGAACTTTGCTATCTTCGGTCTTGTTCTTCTTGCATATAACATCCTCGGTGTACATTTCGGAATTATCGCATTCCTCGGACTTGTAGTTATCGTGCTTCTCATCAGTGCATTCTCATCAGTATTCTCAAAGATTTTCAACAAGTTCACTTCTCTTCCTGAGGGCGAGCTCAGAACAAATCTTACAAAGATGTTTGAGGATGCAGGATATAAGCTCAAGGACATCTACGTTATGGACGCATCCAAGAGAACTACAAAGGCAAACGCATATTGCGGCGGCATTGGAAAGCTCAAGCAGATCGTTCTTTATGATAACCTTGTAAACAACTATTCAGAGGGTGAGATCACCGCGGTATTTGCTCACGAGCTCGCTCACTTTAAAAACAAGGATACAACAAAGATGACATTCTTCAATATGCTCAACTTCCTTCCAATGATGATAATGATGAGTCTTATGATGATCTTCCCTGAAATTGCTCAGAGCTTTGGCTTTGAGGGAGCAAACATCTTCTTTGCATTCTTCGTTTCATTCGGCAGCGTATTGTCAATAATCTCCGAGGTTATTATGATACCCTTCTTCTATATGTCAAGATCATTCGAGCGTCGTGCTGACTCCTTGGCTTATGAGCTTGGATACGGTGACGACCTCATCTCTGCACTCCGTAAGCTTTCAAAGGATTCGCTCTCTGATATGAATCCTCATCCTACGGTTGTAAAGCTGACGTATAATCACCCACCTCTTCACGAGAGAATTGAGCTTATCGAAGCAAAGAAAAACAGCAAATAATATCCAAAGCACCATCTTTTCAGATGGTGCTTTTTACGTGTAAATTTTGATTTATCGGTATGTATAAGCAAAGTAAATAAAGGCCCCTTTGTGTAAAGGGGGCTCCGCGTTAGCGGTGGGGGATTGTTGTTTTTGTTAAGATTACAATCCCTCCGTCACGGCA
>JAZNWX010000061.1:0-2898 GCA_045593575.1 Eubacteriales bacterium
TGTTTTTGTTAAGATTACAATCCCTCCGTCACGGCAAGCCGTGACACCTCCCTTTACACAAGGGAGGCTTACTGATTTTTCTAACTACCCTATAAACCCCAATTTACCACTTAGATTTTGATTATCAAACTGTGAGTTGAATGTCTGTCAACTAAATGAAAAACCACCCTTGTGGGTGGTTTTTTGTTATGGAACAATATAGTTGCCCTCTGCATCGTAAAAAGGGGAACCCCAGGAGCAATAGTTTCCTCTCGAATCGTAAAATGCAGATCCGGAAGTACAGTAGTTGCCCTTGAAATCGTAGAAGGCACTACCCCATTCGCAAAGGTTTCCTTTTGCATCATAGAAGGGAGAGCCGGGGGCACAGAGATTGCCCTTTGAATCCTTGAATATTGGCCCTGATGCGTTGTTGCGAGTTTCGTTCGAGTTGAAAAAATTATCTATATTTATTTGAAGTGTTGAGGAAAACGATGAAGTATCGCCGGGGAGGGCATCGGATATATTTTGCAAAATTTTTGCCGTTTTGAGCATCCTGAGTCTTTTTATGGACGGCTCATATCCTTTTTCGGCTGCTTTGTTCAGCCAAAAATAAGCGGTTTTCATATCCTGATAATAAACGTGCAATCTGCCAAGCTCGTCCATGGAAGGTGCATATCCAAGATTTGCAGCCTTTTGGTAATAGAATTTTGCAGTAATATCCATATCCACACGTCTTGTGCCGGAATATAGTGAGGGAAGTAAAAGTCCTTGACACGCAAAGTATCCGAGATTGTGCCAGGCTTCGGGCATATTATTATTGAATGCTGCTACAAGAAAACATTCTGATGCCTTGTGATAATCTTTGTAATGTTCCATAAGGATACAACCCTTAAGAAAATAACATTTTGCGTAATGCATATCCATATTCTCGCGGCTGAGTGTCACCGCTGCATCGGCATATACGTATGCTCTGTCCATGTTTTTTGCCACACCGAAGCCGTTATAATACATTCTTGCCATATTGAAAGCGGCATATTTGTTGCTGTTGCTTGCAGAGATCGAATTCATATACCACTGAGTTGCCTTGACGTAATCCTTTTCAAGATATTCGCCACTCTCATACATAAGACCAATGTCATTCATAGCATCTGATGAGCCGAGATTTGCCGCTTTTATGTAGTATTCAAACGCGAATTTATGATTTTTTGCTACACCGACTCCGTAATAGAACATTCTGCCGAGGTTATATGCGGCAAATCGGTTGTCTTTTTTGATGCTGAGTGCCTTTATCAGCCACTCGACAGCCTTTTTCTCGTTTTTTTCAACGCAGTCGCCCGTCTCGTACATCACCGAAAGATAGTTCATCGCCTCGGGAACGCCAAGCTGTGCCGCCTTTTGAAAATATACTATGGCTTTTTTGTGATCCTTTTGAAATCCGCTCGTGCCGCTATAGAGGTAGTAGCCTTGGTTGTAGATTTTTATTGCTTCTTGTGTCATGTGATTCTCCCTAAAAAGTATATCATTCGCATTATATATCATTTTTGGGAGTTTGTCAATAAAGCCACTACATTATCTTGTCAAGGCGTAAGAGTGCCTCGTCGGTGTTTTCGCTTGACGCAAAGGAGGAAAATCTGAAATAACCCTCCCCGTTTTTTCCAAATCCTATACCCGGTGTGCCGACAACGCCCGCACGGTGTAAAAGGTGATCAAAAAACTCTCGGGACGAGATCTTTTGGGGGATTTTAAACCACAAATAAGGTGCGTTCTCTCCACCGACGAAAAAGATGCCCTTTTTTCTGAAAAAAGATGCTATTTTTTGGGCATTTGACATATAATATTCAATATTTTTTGCGTTTTCTTCAAGACCTTTTTGGGAAAGCGAGGCGAGTGCACCGCGTTGCGATATGTAAGAAGCACCGTTAAACTTTGTGTTTTGACGTCTTTTCCAAAGGGAGTGAAGCTCAAGCTCGCAAGGGATTGCGGTCCAACCGCATCTTATTCCGGTAAACCCTGCGAATTTTGAAAACGAGCATACTTCGATGGCACATTTTCGTGCTCCTTCTATTTCCAAAATCGAATGGGGAAGAGATGGGGAGCGAATATATGACTCATAGGCGGCATCAAAAATGATGAGTGAGCCGCTGAAATTGGCAAAATCCACCCATTCTTCAAGCTTTTCCTTTGAAAAGACAGCCCCTGTGGGATTGTTGGGAGAGCATAGATATATTACAAAGGGTCTGTTTGGCAGATTTGAGGGAGAGGGAAGAAAGCTGTTTTCGGGAGTCGCGTTAATCAGACTAACCTTGCGTCCGGAAATAATGCTTGAATCAAAATAAACGGGATATACGGGATCGCAGATCAACACCTCGTTGTCACCAAGAATATCGCAGAGGTTTCCAAGATCACTTTTTGCACCGTCGCTAATGAAAATTTCATATGGTTCGATGGCGACGTTTCGCTTTTTATAGCGATTTGATATAGAAACTCGAAGTTCTTTTAGTCCAAGGGTGTCACCATATCCCACAAAGCCACGTTCAGTGGACATCTCGGATGCGGCACGTGACATTTCTTCTGCAACGGAGGGGGCGAGGGGCAAGCTGACGTCTCCGATTCCGAGAGAAATGATGTGCTTTGAAGGATTATCGTTTGAGTATTCTTCGACCTTGCGTGCGATATCTGAAAAAAGATAGCTTGGTTCAAGCATTTTGAAGTTTTCGTTAAGAGCAATTCTCATTTATACTCCTTTCTGATAGGAAGCCGATTGAGTTATAAATTGGGGTTTGTCGTTATGTTCGCACAAACCAAAGCGATTGTTTCGTCCACCTTTTCAAAGGTGGTGCCCGCGCGGCACGAGCGCATCCGCCGTTTCTTTTGTTAGCTTTTCTTTGCGGCTCCTTTCGCCAAAGAAAAGCGGCTAAA
>JAZNWX010000062.1:0-6233 GCA_045593575.1 Eubacteriales bacterium
CCGGTTATTTTCGCTCTTGTTGCAGTGGTAATCGGAGTAGTTGTTGCTCAATCAGTATTCTTTCTCAGAAAAGCATACAAAAGAGGACTTGAGTTGGGCATTGAAAAATCAGTTCTGAATGACACTATCAAAAGATCTGCTATCTTTACGATTGCTCCTGCCGTTGCTATCTTTATGGGTGTTGTTTCCCTTGTTGATATGCTTGGCGTTGCACTTCCTTGGCTCAGACTTTCCATTATCGGTGCGGTTACATACGAGCTGCCCGCTGCAGAGCAAGCACTCGCTGCTCTCGGAGTTGACAGAGTTACCGATGCTACGCAGTACATTACAGTTGCATTCGTTATGACCTTCGGTATTGCTGCCAGTCTTATCGTTGCCCCCATCACCTGTAAAAAGATTACAAGCGGTATGATGAAGATTAAGGATAAGGACAAGAAATGGATGGATCTTCTTATGACATCTATGTTCGTTGGTATGCTTTCTACCTTCCTCGGTTACATTGTTTGTGACCTCGGTCTTGTTTTTGAGGAAGTACAGGGTGAAAAAGTACTTGCTTTCCACTATCAGATAGAGCATTGGATTCCCGTATTTGTTTTGTTGATTTCGGCAGCACTTATGGGTGTTTGCGGTATTCTTCTTAAGAAATTCAAATGGAAATGGCTTAATGACTATGCGCTCCCCATATCAATGATAGGCAGTATGGCATTGGCTATCCCGCTTTCAATAATTATTAAGGGATAAGGAGGTAAAGGTATGAACTATATTGATAAAATGCACAAATGGGGAAGAACCTGGGCGGTTGTTACCTGCATAATGATATTTGCTTTTCCCTTTGCTTTGGCAATTCTTTTCGGTGCTTGGCCTGATTTCGGTGTATTCCTTAAAGGCCTTTTCGGTGTAGCGGTTACGTTCTGGCCTGTTGGTATTATTGAGGTCATTACATATACACCTATGCTTGGTGTGGGCGGTACTTATCTCAGCTTCGTTACGGGCAACCTTACTTCTCTTAAGGTTCCTTGTGCACTTGATGCTATGGAAAAGGCAGAAGTTAAGGCAGACAGCGATGAGGGTGAGGTTATCTCCACTATCGCGATAGCTACATCTTCAATAGTAACTATTTTGATCATCCTTGTTGGTGTAATTCTTATTATGCCTTTGCTCACCTTGATTGATAACTTCCCACAGCTTCAATATGCATTTGACAATGTACTTCCTGCACTTTTCGGCGGTCTTGGCGTGGTTTATTTGTCAAGATACTTCAAGATTGCTATACTTCCCATGGTACTTATGCTTCTTTTGTTCGTGTTTGTACCTTATCTCAATGCAGGTATGGTGGGAATAATGATTCCTGTGAGCATGATCATTACGATTATTTACTCAAGAGTTCTTTATAATAAAGAAAGAAAAGCTAACGGTGAAATCAAATGATAGCATTATACATAATTTTGGGAATAATTGCTTTGATTCTCGGAATCGCAATTATTCGTGCATTGTTGTTTGTTCCCAAAAAGGATGGACAAATTGAAATTGAAAAGATAGATGTTAATCTTGATAAAGCCACGAGTGACCTTGCAGAAATGATCAAATGCAAGACCATCTCCCACCGTGACAGATCAAAAGAAAATGATGCCGAATTTGAACGTTTTATCGCTCTCTTGGGCGAGAAGTTCCCGTTGATATATAAGAATTGTACCTTTGAAAGAGTTTCTGACAGAGCGATTCTTTATCATCTCAAGGGCAGATCCTCTGACAAGCCCTCAGTTTTTACGGCACATTTTGACGTTGTTGACGTTGAAGAGAAGGATTGGGATAAAACTCCCTTCTGCGGTGAGGTAGACAACGGTTTCCTCTGGGGCAGGGGATCTCTTGATACAAAATCCACACTCAATGCCTCTATGCAGGCACTTGAACAGCTTCTTTCCGAGGGATTTGTACCCGAAAACGATATTTACCTCGCGTTCTCAGGAAATGAGGAAATAAACGGAGAGGGACAGCCGCAAATCATTAAGCTATTCAAGGAACGCGGAATTGATCCCGCACTTGTTCTTGACGAGGGCGGAGCTGTTGTTAACCACGTATTTCCCGGTGTTCATACTCCCTGTGCACTTGTAGGTGTAGCTGAAAAGGGAATGCTTAATATCGAGCTTAAATTCACCGGTAACGGTGGACATTCTTCGTCACCGAAGCCCCACACTCCCATAGGACGTCTTAGTGCTGCGTGCGTGAGAATTGAGAATCATCCATTCAAATATAGACTCTCAAAGGTTTCGGCTGCTATGTTTGACACACTTGCAAGATATTCCAACTTCTTGTATAAGTTAATTTTTGCAAATCTCTGGCTGTTTGGTCCCGTGCTTTCCCTTATTGGAAAAATGGGCGGCGGCGAACTTAACGCACTTATCAGAACTACCTGCTCGTTTACTCAGATGGAGGGTTCAAAGGGAATTAATGTGATTCCCCCAAATGCAACAATGTGTGCAAATCTCCGTCTTATTCCGGGTGAAACAAAGCAGAGTGCTGAGGCATATCTCAGAAAGCAGATCAAGGATAAGGATATCCAGCTGACTGTTCTTGAGGGAGAGGATCCCTCGCCTACGTCATTGGTGGGTGGAGAAGCATGGAATAAGATCGCTCATTCAATCAAAGGAACCTGGGATAACACACTCGTTTCACCGTATCTTATGTTTGCTTGCTCCGATGCTAAGCACTGGAGCAGAATTTGTGATAAGGTGTACCGTTTTTCTGCGATGGCACTTACAAATGAAGAGAGAAGCACCATCCACGGAAATAACGAGCGAATTTCGCTTGAATCCATTCGCAAGAGCGTTGAATTCTACGTAAGATTAATGAAAAAATGCTAATAAAAATGCTCAATGCGGTTTCGCATTGTGCATTTTTTCTATTGCTTGTCCTGATTCATTTCGTAGTATGCTTTAACCATATTGATGAGCTTCATTGCAAGCTTGCCGTCATCCAACACGCATCTGTATGATACTTTGTTGTGTTGAACCTCTATTCTGCATCCCGGCTTAAAGGGAAGGGAGGCAAACTGCGAAAGAGGAATTTCAATTGTTTGATGCTTGCAATCTATGGGACCGTCAATGATGAATTTTTTGGGAGTTAGCGTAATCTTGGCATATCCCACATCAACGTATTTGTGTTTACTTACGTCAATGGTTTGTATGGTTGCGTGTGTTGTAATATCGCCGAGCTCACCGCTTTGAATATCGGATTTGGTTTTGTTGTAAACAAATTTAGCCCAGTCTGAAACATAGCGAATTTCTCCGCCCACTATACCGCTGTTATGTAAGAATCCGTATTTGTCGGAGGTGTGTGCAAAACCGCATTTCTCACAGTAAAGTGTCTTGTTTTTCTTAACCTTTATGCTGAATTCAGATTTGCAGTTGGGGCATACATAAAGCACGTTCTCAAGTCCCTTTACGTTGTTGCCGCCAAGGTATTTGATCTTATGATCTTCTTGCTCGCGATATGCGTCAAACAGGAGTGCTTTATCAACCGCCTCTTTGATTTGCTCGACTGTCATTTCCTTCAAATGACTTTTGTCTATCAGCTTATAAACGTCGAGATAGGTTCTGCCGGGGCGAATTTTTGAGCTCCACTTGGGTGTACAAAAATATGATCCGGAAATTCTTGCAACGTAAACGTCGGTGTCAAGCCACTGAAGGAATCCGTAGGTTGCACAGGGAATCGGAGTCGAAAGACCGTCTTCTGACATAAGTCCTGCGGGATAGAAGGTGAGAATACCACCGTTTGCTATCGTTTTACGCATTTTTGTGATTTCTTTAACTGACGTCTGGAATTGCTGCTTTGAAATAACTCCCAGCTTGTCCATTGCCTTGGTGAAGGGCAAGGTTTTATAAAAAGAATCGCTGACTACAAAGGTCTGAGGTTCGTTTGTGGCACCGATGAGCGTTGTGAAATCCAATGCCGCTTCGTGATTTGCAATAATTACGAACGGGCCTTTTTTGTCTTTGATTTCGTTTCGTATGAACTTTCTTCTGAATACAACATTAGCAACAATTCCGGATAGAAACTGTGTTAATTTGTACATTGCCATATCAGGTTTTTTGGCATCCATAATATGTCCTTCCTTTCAAAAAATACTTGTTATCTGATGATAAGGATAACCATATTGTAACACAAATAAAACATTTTTGCAAGATGTTTTCAAAAAAGTGACCAAAAAACGTAAAAATATGTATATTTTGGTGAATAAATGAGTAAATATGCAGAAATAATGAATATTTTTGTCCAAAAAGTAGAAGTGAAGTGTTTTTTGCTGATAATTTTGTTGATAAAAATCACGTATCCCCTTGATTTTTTCTTGCTAATGTGATATTATTATCTGGCACGCTCCTATAGTTAAATGGATATAATAAGCCCCTCCTAAGGGTTAGTTATGGGTTCGATTCCCGTTGGGAGTGCCAGATGCAAATGAATTCGCTTTTCCGAATTCATTTGCATTCATTTATTTCACAGGAGGCGTAGCATATGATTACCGATCTTTGCAGAGAACGAATTAGCAACTACGATGATAATAATTCTCGTTGGCGACTGGGTAACACCATCATGTATGAGATGACGGCGAAATATCCGAAGCATATCGACGCGGATGAAATTGTATCGAAGCTATGGATGATAGGCCGTACTTATGCAGCTGCGATTGAACGGCGCCCTAACAAAGCGGAAACTCCCGGAGATTTCTATTACGATTACGTTGCGCCTAAACTCATTGACTCTGAAATTGACAAGAAAATTGATTCACTGAGGAAATATACAACAATTACCCGTGATAATCTTCCGGATATTCTCTCTGTACATAAGTACTTAATGGATCAATTTACCGAGCTGACTCAAAAGGAAAAGCGTTCCTTGACGTCCAAGTATCTTCACTTTCATTTACCCGAACTGTTCATTATATACGACAGCCGAGTAGCTTCTGTAATAACCAAGTTTGCAGGTAAAAAGCCGCGTGACCTTGATATTCCGGAAGACGCAGATAAAACATATGCCGAGTTCTGTTACAAGGCTTTATTAATTTACGAAGCCTTAAGCGGAACTTATTCGGACACGAAACCCCGTGTTATTGACAATATTCTTTTAAGGTATTGTGATGAGATTGATTTGGCATCTGGTGATGAAGACTGATGTTTAACGAATTCCGATACAAAAGCCGACAGTGTAAGCTGCCGGTTTTTTACGTGCAATTAAATTTTACCGCCGTTGGCAGCGATCCAATTGAGGATCCATTGAATTAAATTATCTTTAATTTCGGTGTCATTTTTATCCCAATCTTTATATAAATACAGTGTTTCTCCGTAGCACACAATAGGAGCTTCGTAGTAACGAGGGTGTCCACTACTATCTTCTCTTACTAAAGCTAACAGTGGCTTGGATATCATAAAAGAAGATGTTCTTTTTCCTTTTTCGGTTTTGAAAACATCAATATCAGTCTTTGTTATTTTTCCACTGTTTACAAGAGCCGTTGCGGCTGAGCTTGCTAAGTACAATATTACTTGCAACGCAATTTGTCCCGGTTACTTTGCAACAGAGCTTACAGTTGACACACTCAACACAGAGATGTTTACAAACTATATGAAGGCAACAGTTCCGCTTGGAAGATACGGTCACGAAGGAGAGCTTAACTCCGCAGCTATTTTCCTTGGCGCTGAAGAATCTTCATACGTTACAGGCGTGATTCTTCCTGTTGACGGCGGTTACACAGCAATCTAATATTATAAAGGGTAGATTCGACTTGAATTATACCTTTTTTGATGAATTTTTAAGGAAAAATAAAATTTCAAAAAACTATTGACAAATGGCTATACGATGTGATACAATAATATGCCGCATAATGTCAGGTCGTAGAGAGTGGACGCGAAAAACGTGAGTCACCCCTGCCTTAGCGAGTCTATAAGAAAGAGAGGTGCTACTTCCATGTTCGCAATTATCATGACAGGTGGAAAGCAGTACAAGGTTAACGTAGGCGATGTTCTTTTCATTGAAAAGCTCGACGTTAACGAAGGAGAAACAGTTACTTTTGACTGTGTAAAGGCTTTGTCCGACGGCGAAACTCTCAAGGTTGGTACTCCCAACGTTGAAGGCGCTACAGTTACTGCAAACGTTCTTAAGAACGGTAAGGGCAAGAAGATCTATGTTCTCAAGTACAAATCCAAGAAGAACGAAAAGAAGAAGATTGGCCACAGACAGCC
>JAZNWX010000063.1:0-5605 GCA_045593575.1 Eubacteriales bacterium
TATTATAACACTTTTTATCAGAATAATATATAGTTATTTTTATGGAATTTTTGTTAATTTTTGTTATTTTTTTGTATTTTTTGACAAAAAAATCAATTGACATATCAACATAATTATGGTATAATTATTTTGTATGTAACACTTTTTGAAAGGATTTATATGAGATCTTATATAAAAGCATTGATTTTTGACCTTGACGGTACTCTTGCTGACACCATTCCCGCAATTGCTGAAGCAGTTAACAAAACATTGATTCAGCTGGGATACCCCTCTCGCACGCTTGACGAGATAAGAAGCTATATCGGTCAGGGCCCCCGTCATCTTATTTCAGAAGCTCTGCCAAAGGAAGTGAGAATTGGCGATACAAAGACAGTTGATAAAGCTCTTGAGTTATATAACAAAATGTATGCAAAAACGTATATGAATACCAAGTCTTTGTATGATGGAATGGAAGAGGCTTTACTAACACTCTCAAAGTATTATAAGATTGCAGTTCTTTCAAACAAGCAGGATGAATACGTTAAAAATCTTGTAAAGCAGCTTTTGCCTGAGGGTATCTGTGAGATTGCCCGAGGAACTGTTGCAGGCAAGCCCGCAAAGCCCGATCCCAGGGCAGCTCTTGATATTATTGAAGAACTTGGTATTTCGCGCTATGAATGTATTTTGATCGGTGACAGCGATATCGACCTTAAAACTGCTGAAAATGCCGAAATTGATGTTTTATCCGTCACTTGGGGTTACGTTTCAAAGACAAAGCTCATATATAAAGGGGCTCAGGAGATAATTGATACTCCGCAAGACCTTGTAGATTATTTTAAATAAGGAGAATATTATGATTAAAGAAAAAACTAAACATATTCGTTATTTGCAAGCTTTTCTTGCTGTTATTGCCTTGGCTTTGTTTGGATGGTGCCTTTACGTAAAGGACTTTGAGTTGCTCTTTTTCATTAAAGATCATATACGCAACGGTCTTTTTGACGTTATCGTTCCCTTTTATACAAACCTCGGTAACGACGGTATAATCTGGATCGTATTCGGTGCTGTTTTATTGATTCCCAAAAAGACACGCAAATGCGGTATAATGGTTCTCGGTGCCCTTCTTGTGATGCTTGTTGTAAACAATATCATCCTCAAGAATCTTATTGCAAGAGAGCGTCCCTGTGCTACCTATCCCGAGCTTGTGGAGCTTGTTAAAATACCGACCTCTTACTCATTCCCCTCAGGTCATACTGTTTCTGCTATGGCTGTGGGATTCACTGTTTTCACACAACACAAAAAGCTTGGAACCGTTACTCTTATTTTAGCTTTTTTGATGGGACTTTCACGTCTTTACGTTGGCGTTCACTTCCCGACCGACGTTTACGGCGGAATCTTCGTTGGTGCCGCAATTGCTTTTGCAGTTTATTGCCTCGAAAAGAAAATCACTCCCATTGTTCTTAAGATTCTTAAAAAATAATGACAAAAAATCCTGACTGTGAAGTCAGGATTTTTATTTTAGAATAAAAGCTCAATTATTTTCTTAGCAACTGCATCCTCATCACCGAAATTTTCAACAACGTAATCGCATATTTCCTCGTTTCGTCTTTCGTCATCAATTGAGATTATGCGATTGACCTTGTCCTCGTTTGTGCTGTTTTTCTCTAAGATGGATTTCAAAAGCTCCCTCTTATCGCGTTTGACGTACACCGTCACAACGTCCTTATAGCAGGTTTTAAGCGACATAGCACCGCAGATATCCATAATTGTAAGTACGGTTTTCCCCTGTCCGATAAGTGCATCCACGTCACTCTTTTTCGAGCCAAATCCGTGTCCGGCATACATCGTGGACTGAAAAAGCTCGTTGTTATCAACCATCTTAAAGAACTCGTTTTTATCAACGTAGTTATACCAATCGTTTTCTATATTAGAAGTCGGGTCGATGGTAGTGTAGCTGAGAAGCTTTTCAAAACGCGGCTCTTTTTCAAGCAGCCTTTTTGCAATTTCGCCCTTTCCCGATCCGCTTGGCCCAACAAGTGCTACAATAGATGGCCTCTTAAGGTCATCCTTAACCGTTGAATAGCTTGTGCTGATAACCTCAACAAGCTTTAAAAACTCATCATAGTTGTTTACTGCAAGCATTCCCGTGGCACTTTGGTTCCAGGGGCGACGCATAAGGATTGGATATGCCGCATTGGATTTGATTACGTTGTGCATACCGTCATCGAAAAGTATATCAACGTTCAGCTTGTCCTTTCTTGAGCCCATATAGATATTTTCGGGAGGGATTTCGGGAAATTCGCGCATAATAACCTCAGCTCTGATGCTCATAAACTGAGGATAAACAGAAGTGCAAATAAACACCTCCGTCATTTGTGAGAGCTTTCTTACAAACTCCTTTGCTCCCTCAATAACGGGCTGACTTCTGAAAAATTCTTCGGTAAAGAACTCAAATATTACGTCTGCACGTGTTCCGAGCTTCCCCCAACGGTCAACCTCGTGAATTGTGAGGGGAGGATCAAAATTATATTTTTCATTTGCCAATCTTATGGCATAGGGTATGCATTCAAGCAAGACGTCATCAACGTCAAGAGCTGTTGTCATTCTGAATCTTCTGCTCATGGCTTTGCTCCTTTCATTTACTGTCTATAGTATATCACAACAAACGGGAAAATACAAGCGTATTTTCCCGTTTCTTTATTATTCGATATTAAGAGATACAAGCTTGCCCGCACCTGAGTGCATTACAACAAATTCGGGAACGTCTTTAGCATCAATCATTATGCTGACGTCTGATTTTTGATTCTCGCTGTCATAATAGAACAAGGTACTGTTTACATCAAAATGTGCCACGTTGGTTGAGCCATCAGGCTTGCAAGAGCAGGTTATTTTATCGGTTCTGCTTGTTACAACGGTTGCAACCACCTTACCTGTGCTCTCAAAAATGTCACCAAAGGATTTTGCATAGCTTCCGTTAAGAATAAACGGGTTGCTTGATGATTTGAAATAGTTTGCTTCGCTGAAAATATAGGAGCTCTTTCTCAAATCGTGACAGTTTCCGCATCCGTCAAAATAGTTGTTGTAGGAGTGAATATTTGTGTTTCTGCCAAGGGGCAAACGTGATTCAACCATATAGAAATGGTTGTGGTGAAGCGTCATATTTGCACAAGCAGATGAGTCACCGCTTCCGAAAAGCATAGTTTTCTTGGGATTGTTAAAGTAATTATACGCAAGAGTGAGATTTGAAACGTTATTGAAGTCAATTGAACCGTCACCTGCATATTTGTCACGTTCACCTGAAATATCCCAGGCATTGTATCCACGATTGAAAGTACAATTGTGAACCCAATATCTACCGTAATTTGCAAGATCTGCTCTGTCGCCTCCAAGGAAATTAAGTGCGTCCTCGGGGTATCCTGTAAATGTAAGGTTCTTAATTTCGATATTGCTTGATTTTTCAAACCCGATACCGAATTGGAAAAATTCAGCATCTGCACCAATACCCTCTATAGTAATATTCTTTGAACCCTTTACCTCAAGCATATTGTAATAGGAGTCGTCATCATAAACGCTCTTTCCCTTCATTGAGGGAAAATCGCTACCCTTGTAATAAGTGATGCTTGTGCCACCGTTGGTTTCTCTTACGTCGGTGAGTCCATCTGCGGTGGTTCTGTAATTATAAGTCTTTGCTCCGTTACCGTTGCCCTTCATCTTAACAATGAGGTTAGCAAGATTTTCACCGTATTCGGTGGAGAACGTGTTTTCAAAGAAATCATCTGTTGCGTTTGAGTTGTCGGCAAGACGCGGCTCAACGTTCTTATAATTCCACTGATTCGTTGTAATCTTACCGATTACGCGAACAAGCATTGGTGTGCTTGATCTGTACTGTGCCTGAAGGATATTTACAAGACCTGTGTATACCGTGCCGTTTATTTCACAGGTAACGGTATTCTTTGTTTCGTTTGTAACGTAAATAATCTTGGTTCCCTCTTTGAGTGTTCCGTCATTGTTGTATGCACCAACACCCTCGGTAGCTCCAAAATGAGCATAGCCGCTTCTGTCCTGAGCGAACACCTTGATTTTTGAAGAAACAAAGCTACCCGTATCTTCGGTTTCTTTGCCATTAAATTCAACCTTGACATCGTATTCGCCGTTGCCGATGCCGAGAATATATGCTTTTACATCCTCTTCACCCTTTGTTATAAGCTCGTTATCGAGCTTTATATACTCATCTTCAGATGATTTTTTATAATAAATATCATAGTCATAACCATCATCAAGAGTGAGCATTATCATCTCATCAAGTCCGTCAATGGATTTACAAAGCTCAGGCAGCTCATCAGGGGGATTTTCGTTACCGCCATTATCCGTCGATGAGCTTGCAGTAGTTGTCGAGGTGGTTGTGCTACTGCTTTTATCGGCAGTTGTGGACTCATCGGGCGTATCAAAGCACGCAGCCAATGACAAAAGCATCGCAAAAACCAAAGTTAACAAAATAAATCTTTTCATATCAGTTCACCTTTCCAACAATATCCTCTTCCTTATAATTATAGACAAAGGTAGGACATTCGCCCCCCATTTGAATTGTGTAAATCACCTGTCCGTCAAGCACGCGTGCCTCGTGAACAAATCCGAAATGAAGCTCACCACGGTGACGGAAACGGACAAAATCTCGTGGTTTGTATTTTGCCTCCTCGGGCCAATCTGACTTTCGGGGCTTCTTTTTGAATATATCTAAAAGCATAATATCACCTCTCTATGTTCATAATAACATACTTTTATAGAAATAGCAAGAAAAAAATATTGAAAAATCTTGTTCGATATATATTATTCTTATATACTTTTGAGCAAAAAAGCGGAGTGTTGACAGTATTAATCTTGCAAACAATCGATATTAAATTAAAAATTCGTCAAATATCTCTTGATTATTTTGCTAAAATGTGATATTATTAATCATCATACACGGGCCCGTAATGGTTTCGACGGGGATTTTGAGGTATGATAAGCGTGGCGGGCTGAGTAATCCCGATAACTGCTCAAATTTTAAATTAAACGACAACAATACTGTTGCTATGGCTGCCTAATTGACGCACCCGCAAGGGTGCTTCAATTGGCAGTGCTGTAGCCTGCGGGCTACCCGTTCCTCCGCAGAGGACCACGACTGCGGACTGAGCGTCATCGTAGTGGTGAACTTGCATCGGCGGTCGCACCTGAACCGATCAAGCAAAAAGGTGCTACGGACTGCGTGTTGCCTGTCAGTTGGCGACGCGTAGTGGGAAATAATAAAAACTGACTGCCCACGGAGAAGGTCATATCAAGGGGTTTTCGGACAGGAGTTCAATTCTCCTCGGGTCCACCAAAATAAAGGAACACCTGCATAGGTTGATGCAGGTGTTCTTTTATTCTGTTCTTTTATTCTGTTCTTTTATTCTATTCTTTAATAAGAGCATCCATTCTCAGCAGTGCCTCGGAAACGGCGTGATGAAGATCTGATATTACGGGACAAAGATTAGCTCTCTTAAGCCCACTTACAGCAATGGGGTTTCCACCAGCATCCACAGTGTAATACTTGGATACCGCCGCGTAAGCCTCCTCAACATATTCAATACCTGCTCCTGCATATTCCTTA
>JAZNWX010000064.1:0-8206 GCA_045593575.1 Eubacteriales bacterium
TGCAAACGGTTGAACTCCCTCAAACTCTTACTTTAATCGGAAGAAGTGCATTTCAAAATTGCGGACTAACAAATCTTGTTTTACCAAACAAATTAGAGGTTATCGAAGACTATGCTTTTGCATCGTGTTGGTATATGACTATAGACAAGTTACCTGACTCGCTTATCACTATCGGAGAGAGTGCTTTTGACAACTGTCACTCTATAACAAAAATAAATATTCCTTCAAGTGTAGAAAGAATTGAGAAGTATGCTTTTTTTGCTTGTCTAAATTTACAAGAACTTATCCTTAACGATGGGTTAAAGTATATCGACGAACGTGCGTTTTGCAATTGTACCTCTCTTCTATCCGTAAGCATTCCATCTACAGTTTATAGTGTAGGAAAAGAAGCATTTTGGCTTTGCTCTGCACTTACATATGTTTACATTAATGACGGAGTGCAAAAAATCGACGACGTGGCATTTGCAGATACCAATATTTTAGAAGTTTATGTGCCACAATCCGTTAACACTATTGGTGCGCTTGCGTTTTACTCGACATCGTTGAAGAATATGAGTGTAGATATAAACAATCCAACTTATTATTCACAAAACGGCTCGATATATAGTAAAAAGGATATTTCAATTGTTAGATATCCGAGTGTTGTACAGGAATCATCCTTCACCATTCCCGATGGTACTAAAAAAATAGAAACATTAGCTTTTGCAGCAACCACACTACAAACTCTCAACATACCAAAAAGTGTAGAAGAACTTGGAGGCAGAATTTTTATGTTCAGCTCCTCGTTGAACTGCATCAATTATGACGGAACCGTGGAAGAATGGTTTTCAATCAAAAAAGCTGAGGATTGGGATGATGAAACCGTAAACTATATAATTTATTGTACAGACGGTCAAATTGCCAAAGACGGCACTGTGACTTATAAGTAAAAACAAACGGACAGGTCTATAATTATAGGCCTGTCTTTTTTCTTGACAAAACAATCGAATACGAGTATAATGGAATTGAGATTTTTGCCCCCGAATCAGTTAATGGACTTAACCTCTATTGCTATTGCGGTAATGATCCTGTTAACCATTACGATCCAAGTGGGCATGATATAATAATGATAATAGGACTTATAGGTTGCTTTGGTATTATAATTGCAGGAGCAGTTGTAGCAGTAGTGGGCGCTGTGGTTAATGTCTTGGTTGAAGTTGTAAACTGGGTATTTGAAGCCTTTACTTCTTCTGATGGTGTGGATGCATTTACTAAACCATTTTCTGGCGGAGTTCCCCTTCCTAAAACTTACAATAAAGGGCCATATGACGATGATATTAAAATCAATTGGGAATAACTCGATAGTGGTTTGTTAATTTGTAAAAATTTTTGATAGCAATTGGAGGTAATATGAAGAAAGTTTTGAAAATTATTGGATTAATAGTTTTGGTACTGTTAGTCGTTTGTTTGGTTGTCGGGATTATTACAACAACAAGACCTAACGATTTTGAGTATAGTATTGACTATAGTACAAATACGGTAACAATAACAGGACTTGCTGCTTCAAAAAGCTACAAAGCACACATTGACATTCCTGAAAAAATAAAAGGATATCCGGTTACTTCGATTTCCGAGTATGCTTTCAAAGGAAATGAAGAGATTCTTACTTTAGAGCTTCCAAAAACAATTTCATATATAGGAAAAGGTGCGTTTGAGAATTGTAAAAATCTTAAGTCTGTGTCTGGTTTAGAAAAATGTAGCGAGTTAAAAACTATTGAAGATAATGTGTTTCGAGGTTGTTACAGATTGAAAAAAATCAAATTACCCAACAACATCACTTCAATTGGTAGCGCTGCTTTCGAATTTTGTCGTGATCTTAAAGAATTGTCGATTCCCAATTCAGTTTCTTATATCGGCGAGAGAGCATTCAGTAATTGTCAATCGATAAAGGAATTTAAAATACCTCAGGAAGTTACTAAAATTGAAGACGAAACCTTTCTTGGTTGCTCTGCAATGGAGTCAATAACGTTATCTCAAGGAACTACCCATATTGGCATAGAAGCTTTCGATGCGTGTAGTAAACTTAAGGGTGTGGTAATTCCGGCATCGGTTACAAAAATAGAAGCTGGTGCATTTACGAGATGCTATTCTCTGTTGAGTATTGATGTAAATTCTGATAATTCTGCATATATTTCAGTTGACGGTGTTTTGTACAATAAAGATTTAACTGAATTAGTTGCTTATCCTGCGGGCAAAACTGATAAAACATTTTCTATCCCTCAGGGTGTTACTGCAATTGTTAAGGGTACCTTTACTTATAATCAAAATTTGGAGACCTTAAATCTTCCTAAAAGTGTTAATTATATAAGCAACTTGTTTTTGTATGAGACACTAATTAAAACTATCAACTACGAAGGTTCAGTTTCAGATTGGAAGAAAATTGGGACGGTTAGTACTTTGGATGCCGGAAGTTTGTTTGAGACAATAAATTGCACCGATGGCCAAATCGCAAAAGACGGCACTGTGACTTATAAGTAAAAACAAACGGACAGGTCTATAATTATAGGCCTGTCTTTTTTTCTTGACAAAACATATAAATACGAGTATATCATATTCAAAATAGTATTAATATTGCCATATTAATATATATACCAAAAGGCGAGGATTTTCCTCGCCTTTTCTTGTCAGAAGGGTCTTTTTGCTAGGTAGCGTTTGCTGTATTTTGTGGGTGCGAATAAAATATATACTTGCTGTCTAATTGAACAATTTCGGTCAATAATATTGCTGAAAGAAGGTGTTGATTTGAAAAGAAAAGGCAGCATTAAAAAAGTATTAGTCATAATTTTAGTTATTATTTTGTCCATTATCGTCATATTAAGCATCGCCGCGGGCTTATACGTCAAAAGCATTGTCAAGGAGCCTCTTGACCTCTCACTTTTCAGCATTGAGAGGACAAATTCAGTGACAAAAATCTTTGTTCGTGAGGATGGTGAATGGGTGGAATGGCAGGAGGAGAGAATCCTCGGCGAATACAATTTTGAGTTTGTATCCATTAATGAAATTCCGCAGAATCTGATCGATGCGTTCGTATCGATTGAGGACAAGCGTTTTTATTCTCACAACGGAATCGATTGGTACAGGACTTTCGGTGCGGCAGCTAATCTCTTTTTACATTTCGGCGGAAAGTTTGGTGCTTCGACCATCACGCAGCAGCTTATTAAGAATGTTACGGGCAGGGATGAGATCAGTATAGAACGAAAAATTAACGAGATGGCGTGGGCACTTGAGCTTGAACGTGAGTTTTCTAAAACGGAGATACTTGAGCTTTATCTGAACGTCATAAATCTTTCTGACAACTGCTACGGTGTGGGGAGTGCCTCAAGGCGTTTTTTCTCCAAGGCTCCAAGTGAGCTGACGCTTACGGAATGTGCCTGTATTGCTGCCATCACAAACAGTCCGAGCTACTACAACCCGATCACTCATCCCGAAAACAACAAGGAGAGGCGTGATACCATTCTTTTTGAGATGAGGGAGCAGGGATATATCACCGACGAGGAATTTGAAGCGAGCTTTGGCAAGGATATTCTTCTGAATCCCGACGAAAGTGTTGTAAAGTCCGTTTTACATTCATGGTATGTGGATATGGTTATTAGTGACGTCATAAGCGATTTGCAGAGTGAGAGGGGACTGACAAGACAGCAGGCAAGTGCTCTTGTTTTCGGTGGCGGGCTCGAAATATACATTCAGATTGACCGAGCAATTCAAGAGATAATGGAAGAATACTATCTTAACACCTCAAATTTTCCATCGGGTGAAGGTGCAGAAAGCTCAATGATAATAATTGATCCCCGAAACGGTGATGTTTTAGGGGTTGTCGGTGCGATTGGCGAGAAGCAGGGGAACAGAATTCAAAACTATGCAACTGATACACTCCGTCCTCCCGGCTCCACGATTAAACCGCTTTCGGTCTATGCCCCGGCACTTGAGAGGGGAATAATCACATACGCGAGCGTGTACGATGACATTCCTACATCCTTTGATGGCGGTAAGGTTTGGCCCAAAAACGCAAACGGGATTTATCACGGACTGTCAACTATGAGCTATGCTCTTGCTAATTCGACCAACACGATTCCAATTCAAATTCTTCGCGAGCTGGGATTGTCGCATTCCTTCTATTTTCTGCGTGACTATCTTGAGCTTGACGATCTGATCGAGATTGGTGAGGACAAAAACGGTAATTCTGTTACGGATATGGACTATGCGGCACTTGCACTCGGTCAGCTGAATTACGGTGTGAGTGTCAGAGATATGACAGCTGCATACTCTATATTTGTAGATAACGGAATATTCCATTCTCCGCGTTCCTATTCGCTCGTTAAAACATCGGGGGGTGAGGTTCTGCTTGAGAAAGAGGAGAGAGGAAGGCAGGTCATTAGCGACGGAAACGCGGAAATTATGACAAAACTGCTCGAGGATGTGGTTTTCGGCGGTACGGCAAACAGCTTATCCATAAAAAACAAGGTTGCAATAGCTGCAAAAACGGGAACAACGCAGGACAACAAGGACCGTTGGTGTATTGCATACACGCCATCGCTCATCTGTGGAGTGTGGTACGGCTATGAGTATCCCAAGGAAATACCGAGGGCAGAGAAGAATCATTTTTTAGCGGCACTTGATACGGTACTGACTCGAATATACGAAAGGGATGTTCGCTCATCCTATGCCGACAGAAAATTTGAGAGCAGTGCTAAGCTTATAAACGTGAGCTACTGTATGGACTCGGGACTTTTGCCGAGCGAGGCGTGTCTTGTCGATGCACGCGGTTCAAGGGTTAAGACGGGTTATTTTGTCAAGGGTAGCGAGCCGACAACACGCTGCGATAGGCACATTCTGGTCGAATATGATGCAGTGTGCGGGGGAGTGGCAACTGTTTTCACACCCGAGGGGCATATAAAAAAAGTGGGGATGCTTCTTATTGAGAGGGAGTTTCCTATTCAGATTCTTGTGACAGATGCCCAGTACGTTTATTATGAGATGCCAAAGACGGTTTTGCCCTCACTTGACGAGAACGAGCCTTTTTTCGCCACCCTATGCGACGGAAAGAGCAGGAAGTATTTCGGAATAAGTGCGGGAAAAGTGCAGTTTAATCGGCTTTCGAGTGCCCATTTCACCTATTTTGACCTTGTTTTCACCCGAGATATTTTGAGAAAGAGGTGATTTGGGGTTTGTGGGTATGTTCGCACTCACTTTGTGCGATTGTTTCGTCCACCTTTTCAAAGGTGGTGCCCGCGCGGCACGAGCGCATCTCGCCGTTTCTTTTGTTAGCTTTTCTTTGCGGCTCCTTTCGCCAAAGAACAGCGGCTAAAAACCTTTGGTATCAAAACTTGTTAGACGCTTTTTCTTTTGAGGAAAAAGGCCCAAAAGAAAAAGCTTTGCAAAAAGAAAAGGGCCGTATCGCTCAAGCCGCTGGGCTCCCGCTTTTGAAAAAGCGGGGCAAAACAACCGCTTGGCGAGTGCGAACAAATCCCCGACAAATCAAAATTTGAACAGCTCATACAAAAAGGAACATCGCTCGGCTGCTTTGCTTTATTGCAGGCATACCGTTCGATGTTCCTCTTGTTTTAAATCATCATTCCAAGACCTATGATGAGTGCCGCCTGAAGAATCATAATAAGCGGAATACCGATCATAAATTTCTTGTGCTGTGTTTTATGTCTGATTGTGAGCATTGTTATCATCATAGCAACCGAGCCTCCGATTGCTGAGAAGAGCAGAAGTGTCTTTTCGGGAATTCTGCGTGCCCCTGAGCCCGCAATTTTCTTGTCATAAATTGTTATGATGATTGACAAGATCGAAACAACTGCTATATACACGATAACAGTGAAGAGTATTGGGTTTTGCTTAATGAATTCTGCCATAGTTTAATCTCCTTTTTATTTTTTTGGGAAGGAATCCTTAAGACCTACAACGCGGTTAAAGGTATTCTCATATTTTGAGTCCTTGCAGTAGTAACCGTCACGAACAAACTGGAATTTGTCGCCTGCCTTTGCATCAAGGAGTGAGGGTTCTATCTTGCAATGCTCAATTTTAACAAGTGAGTTGGGGTTGAGGTAATCGTTATACGTCTTATCCTCGGGAATATCATTCGTATTCTCTATTGTGAAGAGATTATCGTAGAGCATAAGAGTTGTCTCCTCTGCGTATTTTGCAGAGAGCCAATGGATTGTGCCTTTGATCTTTCTTCCGTCAACGGGCATACCGTTTCTTGTTTCAAGGTCGGCTGTGCAGTGGATTTCCTTAACTGTTCCGTCCTCATTTTTAATAATCTCGTTGCACTTAACGATGTATGAACCCATAAGACGAACCTCGCCATCGGGCTTCATACGGAAGAATTTGGGCGGAGGTACCTCAGCAAAATCGCTCTCATCGATATAGAGCTCGCGAGTGAAGGGAACCTGTCTTGTGCCTGCACCCTCAACTGATGGATTGTTAGGAACGTCGAAGTATTCAACCTTGTCCTCGGGGTAGTTTGTTACAACAACCTTAATGGGATTCTTAACGCAGATTCTTCTGTTTGCGGTCGCATTGAGCTCCTCACGGATGCAGTGCTCAAGCATCTCGATATCAACAAGCGAGTTTGCTTTTGCAACTCCCGCACTTCTTACAAAATTGAAAATGGACGTTGGAGTATAACCGCGTCTGCGGAGAGCACAGATTGTGGGCAAACGGGGGTCATCCCAGCCGTCAACCATCTTGTTTTCAACAAGGTAACGGAGATATCTCTTGCTCATTACGGTATGAGTTACGTTAAGACGGGCAAATTCTCTCTGTTTGGGATTTGGCT
This sequence comes from Eubacteriales bacterium, assembly GCA_045593575.1. Lineage (GTDB taxonomy): Bacteria > Bacillota > Clostridia > Oscillospirales > CAG-272 > RGIG4608. The sequence goes on from JAZNWX010000064.1 coordinate 6,824, forward strand.
TGTTGTCAATACCAATGTTATTGATTACCCACTCATAAAGTGGACGGTGATTTTCAAATTCAAGAGAGCAAAGTGAGTAGGTAATGCCCTCAAGTGCATCCTGGATGGGATGAGCGTAGTCATAGAGGGGATAGATACACCACTTGTCTCCCTGACGGTGATGGCTTGTGTGAACAATTCTGTAAATTGCAGGGTCACGCATATTGATGTTGGGGGAAGCCATATCAATTTTTGCACGGAGTGTATGTGTACCGTCTGCGAACTCACCGTTCTTCATTCTTTCAAAGAGGTCGAGATTTTCTTCAACACTGCGGTTTCTGCAGGGACTCTCTTTACCGGGCTGTGTAAGTGTTCCGCGATACTCCCTCATTTCTTCTGCACTAAGGTCACAAACGTATGCTTTGCCGTCCTTGATGAGCTTGATTGCGAACTCATAGCACTTGTCAAAATAGTCGGATCCGTAGTAGATGCCACCGCTTGGAATCGCACCGAGCCAATGGAGGTCCTCATAGATTGAGTCAACGTACTCCGTGTCCTCTTTTGCCGGGTTTGTATCATCGTAACGGAGGTTGAACTTACCGCCGTACTTTTTAGCTGTTTCAAAATTGATCATAATCGCTTTCGCAGAGCCGATGTGAAGGTATCCGTTGGGCTCGGGAGGAAAGCGGGTTATAATCTTTATGTCGGGATTTTCCGCAAGGTCTGCGTCAATTATATCGTGAATAAAGTTAGAAGTGATTTCTGACATTGTTATATCCTCTCAAATTATAATTTATTAAGCATTGCATCAATTCTTGCAATCGTTTCGTCATATCCGATTATCTGCATAACGGTATAGAGGTCGGGAGCATTGGTCTTGCCCGTAACAGCCACACGGATGAACATTGAAACGTCAGCAACATTTCCGCCAAAGTTTTCGGGATTTGCCTTGTATTCCTTCATATCTGCGGCAAAACCGATTTTTGTTGAAATCGCCTTGATCTTTTCAAACCAGGTGTTCATATCGTCTGCGTAATCGTAGCTCTCCTTGAAGTATTCAAGAGTTGCTTTAATATCCTCTTTTTTGAAGTTATCGGGATACGCTTCCTTGATCTCAAAGAGGGGAGCGAAGAAGAAGCCCATATAATCTCTTGCATCAGACCATTTTGCAAGGTCCTTTCTCGGCTTCTTGCCGCCGCGACCGATAGCAAGTATCTTCTTTGACATTTCCTCGTTCTCGCGAAGAAGTGCAGCAAATTCAGGATCAAACTCACTTGCCCACTCAAGAAGTCGAACATAAACTGTGTCCGCATCCATTTTTGAGATAACGTTCTTTGAAACGTCATTGAGCTTGTTTATATCGTAAAGACAGCCCGAGCTTGACATCTTCTTTAAGGAGAAGGG
>JAZNWX010000065.1:0-2005 GCA_045593575.1 Eubacteriales bacterium
CGGTGACGACAACGGTCTTATCCTTCCCCCTGCAATCGCCCCCATTCAGCTCGCTATTATTCCCGTTGCTCAGCACAAAGAAGGTGTGCTTGAAAAAGCAGACGAAATCAAGCGTCAGCTTGCTAAAAAATTCAGAGTTAAGCTCGATGACAGTGATCAGTCAACCGGCTGGAAGTTCAGCCAGTATGAGATGAAGGGTGTTCCCGTTCGTCTTGAAATTGGTCCCAAGGACATCGAAAACAATTCTTGCGTTCTCGTCAGCCGCGTGACAAGAGAAAAGAAATTCGTTTCTCTTGACAATGTTGTCGAGGAGGTTGAGACAATGCTCACTCAGGTTCACAATGAGCTTTGTGACAGGGTAAGAAATAATCTTGCTGAAAAGACACACGTAGCCGTAAACTTTGATGAATTCCTTGACATCGCAGCAAATAAGCCCGGTTACATTAAGGCAATGTGGTGCGGCGAGGTTGAGTGCGAGGACAAGATCAAGGACGTAACAGGCGGTGTTAAGTCCCGTTGCATACCCTTTAACGAAGAAAAGCTCTCGGACGTTTGTGCTTGCTGCGGCAAACCCGCAAAGCATATGGTTGTTTGGGGACGTCAGTATTAATAAAAACACAATGGGGAGTCCCTTATTTACGGACTCCCTATATTAGAATTGGGGTTTAGCGAGATCTTAGCATTTACTTTGTGCAAACAAACAGCTTGATAAATCAAAATTCATTTTAAAAATACATTCTGCAGAAAGGAGGAGCTGTATGTTCCGTTCACTTGGAAAATACCTGAAAAATTCGTTTATACGCTTTGATAAGCCCGTGCTGATTTATTCAATGCTGATAACTCTGATGAGCCTTGTTACGATCTTCAGTGCACGCGAAAATTTTGGTATGAGTAAGCTCATAATGCAGCTTGCTATGACTTTAGTCGGTCTGTGTGCAATAGTGGTGATAGTGAACATCGACTACAAGCTCTTCGTTGAAAGATATTCAATACTGCTTTTCATCGTTTCCTGTGCTTTGCTGATTATCACTCTGATAATTGGAGAAACGGGTGCGAACGGTGCCGAATCAACTAACAAAAGCTGGTTGAAAATTATTGATTTGGGCTCGATAGAATTTTCGATTCAGCCATCTGAATTTATAAAAATTGCTTTTATCATCAGCTTTTCAAAGCATCTTTCAAGTGTGAAAAACAAGATAAACAAATTCAAAACCGTTCTTCTTTTGGGATTACACGCAGGAGCAATCGTAGGATTAATTCTGCTTTCCGGTGACCTCGGTGTTGCTCTTGTCTATGTGGGAATTATCGCGATAATGCTCGCCTTTGCGGGACTCAGTAAATGGTATTTCATCGGTGCTGCAGTTGCAATTATTTTGATTTTTCCATTCCTATGGCCGCTTCTCTCAGAATACCAGCAAATGAGAATTTTAGTTGGTTTTGAGCCGGAGCTTGATCCCGACAGATACGGATTTCAGCCCCTTCTCTCACTTAAGGCAATAAGTGCAGGCGGCATTTTCGGGCGAGGAATCGGCTCGGGCGGATATTACGAAACGCTCCCCGCCTCACATACGGACTTTATTTTTTCAACCTATTGCGAAATATTTGGATTTGTTGGTGCGATACTGTTTTTGATAGTTCTTATTGCCTTGGTCGTAAGAATAATCAATATCGGCAGAAGCTGTAAAAGTGATTACGGAGCATTAATCTGCATTGGTATTGCGGCAATGTTCATCGTCCAATCGCTTATGAATATTGGAATGTGTCTTGCGATGTTCCCCGTTATTGGAATTACCCTACCGTTTATGAGTTACGGTGGCTCATCAATGCTTGCCTTGTACATTTCAATGGGATTTGTTCACGCGATCAGTGCTCACGGCAAAGGAGTCATAAGAAAAAAGAAAATTATAAAAAAATAAGTGGCGAGCAAACTCTCGCCACTTTTTATGTAAATAAATTGGGGGTTGTCGAGCAGCTTACTCTCGCACGTTGTCATTCTGGAGGGAAC
>JAZNWX010000066.1:0-2160 GCA_045593575.1 Eubacteriales bacterium
GTTGAATTGCTTGTAGTTATCGCAATTCTTGCAATCCTTGCTTCCGTAGCAGTAGTTGGTTACACAGCTTTTGTTGACAAAGCTAACAAGTCTGCTGCTGAATCAGAAGCTCACCCCATCGATACATCTATCGAAGCTGCATTTATGACTCTTGATGAAGGCGATGCAGTTTTGGTTAAAGCTGGTCTTTGGGTTGTAAAGGGTGCAAGCGGCTATACAGCTACAGAAACAGAACCCACTGATGTGGAAATTGAAGACCTTTCTGCAAACTTTGCAGATTTGGCTGCAAACTTGGATATCGATGGTACAACACTCATTTACACAAACAACGGTTATGTTGTTGATGTAGATGCAGGTACATCTGAAAAAGAATAATTTAAACTTAGAAAATGACACGACACCTTACAGGTGATGTGAGGTGTCGTGTGGATAGGATGAAAAAGCTAATATTTGTATGCGTTGCTACGCACAACGCAATCAAAAAAAGCACTTAAGCTCGTCGCTTGAGTGCTTTTTTTGATTTCTTTTTTGAAAATATTATTTCTCGCTGAATTCCTTGAGAATAAGATCCTTATTCTTTTCCTGTGCCCAGCGAATACTCCATTCTCTTGGGAAGATGAGAAGATTGTTGCCACGGAAGTCCTGAACCCACTTTGTGTCCGTATCAAGTGTGAGCTTTGTGGGATCGATATTCTCATTCTCAATCCATCTGACATATGCCTGGGGCATAGGACGGCGAATGATGTCCACGCCGTATTCGTGCTTAAGACGGTATTCAAGCACTTCAAACTGAAGTACACCGACAACACCGACAATTACTCTTTCCATACCTGAATTTGGCTCAAAAAACATCTGAATTGCACCCTCTTGGGCAATCTGAGTCATACCTTTGGCAAACTGCTTACGCTTCATTGAATCCTTCTGCTCTACAAGAGCAAAATGCTCGGGGGCAAACGTCGGAATCTTTTCAAATGTGAATTTCATACTCGGATCGCAAATCGTATCACCGATTGAGAAAATACCAGGATCGAAAACACCGATTATGTCACCCGCATAGGCGGAATCGACAAGCTCTCTCTCCTGAGCCATCATCTGCTGTGGCTGGCTGAGCTTTGCGACCTTGTTGTTCTGCACGTGAAGATATTCCTTGTTTCTGTCAAATCTTCCCGAGCAAATTCGCATAAACGCGATTCTGTCGCGGTGTGCCTTATTCATATTCGCCTGAATTTTGAATACGAATGCCGAAAATTTCTCGTCAAAGGGATCAATTATCTTGTCACCTGCTCGACGGGGCAGGGGAGAAGTGGTCATCTCAAGGAAGCTCTTTAAAAACGGTTCAACACCGAAGTTGTTGAGAGCCGAGCCGAAGAATACGGGTGAGAGCTTTCCGTGACGCACCTTTTCTATATCGAATTCATAGCTTGCAACGTCGAGAAGCTCTATCTGATCAACGAGTGCACGTCTGTCATATTCACCGATAAGCTCATCCATTTTTTCAATATCAGTAATGTCGCACGCGATACCCTCAATTCTGTTTCGTCCCGAATGGAACTCGTCAAAAGCAAGGATTGAACGTCTTTCACGGTCGAAAACGCCCTTAAAATTAACACCGCAGCCGATGGGCCAGTTCATAGGATACGTTCCGATGCCGAACTCTCTTTCAAGCTCGTCAAGAAGGTCGAACGGATCCTGTGCCTCACGGTCGAGCTTATTGATAAACGTGAAAATAGGAATATCACGCATAGCACAAACCTTAAACAGCTTTCTTGTCTGTGGCTCGATGCCCTTTGCCGCGTCAATTACCATAACGGCTGAGTCGGCTGCCATAAGTGTTCTGTATGTGTCCTCTGAGAAGTCCTGGTGACCGGGTGTATCAAGTATGTTGATGCAATAATCGTCATATTCAAACTGCATTACGGAAGAGGTAATAGAAATACCTCTCTGCTTTTCAAGATCCATCCAGTCACTTGTTGCGTGGCGGTCACTCGCCTTGCCCTTAACAGTACCCGCGGATTGAATTGCACCACCGTAGAGAAGGAATTTCTCGGTGAGGGTGGTTTTACCGGCGTCTGGGTGAGAGATGATGGCGAAGGTTCGCCTTTTGTTGATTTCACTTCTTAAATCTGCCAAAATATATTCCTCAATTCAAATTATGATACT
>JAZNWX010000067.1:0-4297 GCA_045593575.1 Eubacteriales bacterium
GGTTGTTCTTTTTTTGCACACTTGCCGCTTCACATTTTGATTTGTCAAGCAGTTTGTTCGCACGAACCAAGCTGTTGTTTTGCCCCGCTTTTTCAAAAGCGGGAGCCCAGCGGCTTGAGCGAAAAAACGCCATTTCTTTTTTGCAAAGCTTTTTTCTTTGTGGCTATAATGCCAAAGAAAAAAGCGTCTAACAAGTCTTGATACCAAAGGTCTTTATCCGCTTTTCTTTGGCGAAAGGAGCCGCAAAGAAAAGCTAACAAAAGAAATGCCGATTCGCCTACGCGGCGGGCGCCACTACTCGTGGAGAGCCACCTTTAAAAAGGTGGACGAAACAACAGCTTTGGTTCGTGCTAACATACCGACAAACCCCAACTTTTCTATTTCTCTTCTTTAAATGAAGGGGGAATTTCTTCCCCCCTACTCTTTATCTTATTCTTTCACCAAGAGGTGTTGAATCGTCAAGGAAAATAACTCTGACCTGATCTTCACCGCTTGCCAAAATCATACCGTTGGACTCAATTCCGCAAAGTGTTGCAGGCATTAGGTTTGTAACAAGCACTACCTTCTTGCCCACAAGCTGATCCGGTGTGTAGAATTTCGCAATACCCGATACAACCTGTCTTTGCTCATAACCAAGGTCAACTTTGAGTTTGAGAAGCTTCTTTGCCTTCGGTACGGGTTCACATTCGAGAATCTTCGCAACGCGAAGTTCAACCTTCATAAAGTCCTCAATGCCGATGAGTGCAAGTCCCTCGGGCTTTTCGATTTTGGGCTCCTCAGGAACAGGAGCAAATTTTGCCTTTCTCTTTTCTTCAAGCTCAGCAAGCTTCTTTTCTTCATCCACACGTGCAAAAAGAACCTTCGAATCACCAACGCTCTTGCCTGCTTCAATTCCGCAGAACTTATCAAGTGTACCAATGGAATCAAGATCGCACTTGTCCGTTCCAAGCTCTAAAAGAATTTCTGCACTCGTTTCGGGAATAAAGGATGCAAGAAGAATTGCTCCCCAACGAATTGTTTCAAGAAGATTATAAAGCACTGTGCCAAGACGTTCTCTCTTGCTTTCGTCCTTAGCGAGTACCCAGGGAGTTGTTTCGTCGATATATTTATTAGCTCTTGAGAACATATCAAACACAGCCGAAAGTGCATCTGCAAGGTGGAAATCATCCATAAGTGCGATGTAGCTTTCATATGCCTTCACGCAAGACGCCTTAAGCTCATCATCAAGTACTTCGGGAGCTATAGGAGCAAGAATCTCCTTCGCAAAATACTTTTTCTCCATATCAAGCGTACGCTTAACAAGATTGCCGAGATTATTTACAAGGTCTGTGTTGTATCTCTTGATTACTGACTCATAAGTGATGGAACCGTCATTAGCATAAGGCATTTCTGAAAGTGCATAGTAACGAACTGCATCTACAGAAAATTCGTCAGCAAGCTCGTCCGCATAAATTACGTTGCCCTTCGACTTTGACATTTTATCCATTCCAAAGTTGAACCAAGGATGTCCAAATACCTTTTTGGGAAGCGGAACACCCATAGCCATAAGGAAAATAGGCCAATAGATTGTATGGAAACGAAGAATATCCTTACCGATCACGTGAACGTCACAGGGCCAATACTTTTTAAACTGCTCGCTCTGTTCATCAAGTGATTTATCGGGATCAAAGCCAATTGCTGTGATATAGTTTGAAAGTGCGTCAAGCCAAACGTAGGTTACGTGCTTTGTGTCAAAATCAACGGGAATACCCCAAGAGAATGAGGTACGGGACACGCAAAGGTCCTGAAGCCCTCCCTCAACCTTTAAAAAGTTGTTGATCATTTCCTTCTTTCTTGATTCGGGTTGAATAAAATCGGGATTCTCTTCGATGTGCTTAAGAAGTGCATCTGCATACTTGCTCATTTTGAAGAAATATGCTTCCTCCTCTGCTCTCTTAACCTCGCGTCCGCAGTCGGGACAAATGCCGCCCTCTGCCTGAGTTTCGGTAAAAAAGGACTCACAGGGAGTACAATACCAGCCCTCATATTTACCCTTATAAATATCACCTTGCTCATAGAATTTTTTGAACATTTTCTGAACGGTGCGTTCGTGATAATCGTCAGTTGTGCGAATAAAGTAGTCATAGGACGTATTCATCTTATCCCAAACACCCTTGATCTCGCCCGCTACACCATCAACGTATGTCTTAGGTGTGATGCCCGATTCTTTTGCAAGGTCTTCGATTTTTTGTCCGTGCTCGTCAGTACCCGTGCAGAAGAACACGTCAAATCCGCGTGCTCTCTTATATCTGGCTACTGCGTCCGTCATAATTACCTCATAAGTATTTCCAAAATGAGGCTTGCGAGAAGCATAAGCTATCGCTGTTGTAATATAATATGGTTTCTTTGCCATTTTATCTCCTTTCCCCTCGCAAATGAGCGAAGGAAATGTATTTTTTATGTTTTTATAGTCTGTTTGATATTTGTTGTTTATTTCCCCCAACGGAGCATAATCTCATCAACGACAAGTCGGGTTGCAAATTCAATTGAGTCTGCCTCTATTGTGCAGGCCGCCGCCTTCGCGTGTCCGCCGCCGCCAAAATGCTTTGCGATTACTGAAACGTCAAAGCTGCAGGACGATCGAAGAGAAATTCTGAATGAACGGTATGCTGTTGATTGACGAACGCTGATTGCAATTTTAACTCCGTCAACTGCACGTGCAACGTCAACAAGAGTTTCAAGATGCTCGTCATCAAGCTCAAGCTTTTGCTTAAGATCGTAAGGAAAAAGCACAGCCGCTATTTTTCTGTTGTTATAAAATTTGATATTTTGAATTCCCGCTGCCTCCGCGGCAAGCATTTTTTCGCTCTTACAGTCAAAAAGTCGATGGTTTATCTCTGCAGTATCAACACCAACCTTGATAAGCTCTGCCGCACAAAGATGCGTGTGTGCCGATACATTTGAATATTTGAAGCAGCCTGTATCAGAGCTGAGAGCCGCATAAATAAGATCGTATGCATCACGTGGAATGGAATCGAGCTTGCCCATCTCAACAAGACGGGATGCAATTTCAAACACTATTTCACCCGCAGCAGCATAATCAGAACGCACATAGCTGTCTGCGTACCTTGTGCCGTGCTCGTGATGATCGATCATAAGATCTATCTTGTCTTCAAAAAGCTTTTGAAGGTTGCCAAGCTGTGACGGACTTGCCGTATCAAGTGTGATTACTCTTTGAAATTCAAAATTTCTGTCCATACTCTCAAATCTTGCACTTTTCTGATGCTTTTCGGTCAAAAATGCAAGGCGGGCAGGAATTTCGCTCTCACAGGTACAAACGGTTTTAGAGCCCATCTTTTCAAGCACCAATTTAAGAGCAAAGGATGCACCGATTGCGTCTGCATCGGGGCGAACGTGGAAGATTATCAGTGTATTCTTCTTCTCAGCAAGAAGTGTACACACCTCATCAAGATTAAACTCTCTGTAATTTCTCATCACTGTTCACCGGTGCTTTCTTCAAAATCCTCAGAGAAAGTAATACTGTTGAGCAATTTTGAAATATGTGCGCCGTGAGCAACACTGTCATCAAGTATAAACGTAAGTTCAGGCGTTATTCTGAGATTCAATCTTTGTGCAATTTGTGAACGAATATAGCCAGAGCAGGACTTAAGTCCCTTTGCGACTTCCTTTTTGTCGCCCATAAGGGAGCTGTAATATATTTTTGCATATTTGAGGTCTGGAGTCACGTCAACTGAGGTAACGGACACAAACGCGTCTTTAACTCTGGGATCCTTCACATCTCGAAGAATACTTGCAAGTTCCTTTTGAACCTCATCATTTATTCTGCCTCTGCGATAATTTGCCATTTTTTCACCGTCCTTTTCGATTTTTTACATAATAATTCATATTAGTATAACATAAACAAAAGGATTTATCAAGTATTGATTATAAAAAACTTTCAAATTTTGATTTATCGGTATGTATAAGTAAAGTAATAAAGGCCCCTTTGTGTAAAGGGGGCCCCGCGTTAGCGGTGGGGGATTGTTGTTTTTGTTAAGATTACAATCCCTCCGTCACGGCAAGCCGTGACACCTCCCTTTACACAAGGGAGGCTTACTGATTTTTCTAACTACCCTATAAACCCCAATTTGTAAATAGTTGATTATAAGAAATCAGCAAAAAAGTACGCACTTTATGACAAAGTGCGTACTTTTCTATTTGAATTATATACCTAATTAATGAATTTGTCAACCTTTATTCAAAAATTATTTGTTTTTGGAGAGAAAAAATAATAATTTTGTTACTTTTTGTTCATTTT